>JAFXFQ010000070.1 GCA_017520365.1 Clostridia bacterium | reverse complement strand
GGTGCCGTCCCATCGCATAAAGTCGGAGGGAATACCGAACTCCATAGTCTGAGCAGCCGTTCTTGAATACTCCATTCCCTCAGCGCGGCAGGCATCGATAACACGCTGATCATAGGTTGAGAAGGGATATGACATACCCCTCACGGGATATCCGCATTTTTCCTCAAGGAAGCGACGGTTTTCTCTTATCTCGTATCTGATATGCTCATCGGGCGAATAATACAAAAAAGGATGATTTGCACTGTGGCAGGATATCTCGTGGCCGCTGTAAAGCTCCTTGTACTCATCGGGGCTGACAAATTCGGGATTTGTGAGAAACTGAGGAAAATGCTTTTCAAAGCCGGGATTGTTCAAATGGAACGTGCCCTTGAGCCCGTATTTGTTGAAAAGGGCCACAAGACGCCTGTCCTCTGCCCGTCCGTCATCATAGCTGAAGGTAACACAGCGAGTCTTACCTCCCTGCCAAAGAGTAGTCTCAATATATTTCACTGCAATCGCTCCTTTTGCTTTTTTCAAAGGTCATACAGGCTGAGCTTTTCACGGAGGAACTGCACTGCCATTCTAATATCTGCTTCAGGATTTGCGCCCACCTCACGCTCGATCGTAAGAAATCCGTCAAATCCGGTGGAAGCAAGTGCGGGAAGATACGTATCGAAGTTAACGTCGCCCTCACCCAGAGGAAGCTCAAGATAAGTCTCGCCCATACCGAGAAGGGCATCGTGGTCCTTTGCCTCACCGCCGATAACTATATTGATATCCCGCTTTGAGCCATCGTTCAACTTGATACCGTCCTTTGCGTGGGTATGGACTATGTACTTGCCAAGGGTCTTTACCGCAGTCTCGGGTCTGTCCCCTGCCACCATTACAAGGTTTGCAGGGTCAAAGTTAACTCTGACGCCGCCGGCCCCAAGGCTATCAAGAAAATCACAAAGAGTCGTTGCCATTTCGGGGCCTGTTTCAACTGCAAACGCACTGCCCATGGAATCTGCGAAAAGTGCCAGCTCACGCAAAGCCTTTCTTGCGACCTCTTTTTTCTTGGTCTCCTCTACTGTGAGCGTGCCGATATGAGTTGTAACAACATCACACTCAAGCATCTTTGCAGCCTCAAGAACTCTCTTTGACTTATCCACGATCTCAGGATTCTTCTCGCCGTCAAGAAAGCCCGTGGCAAAGTCTCCGCAAAGTGCGGAAAACACAAGACCGTTAGACTTCACGATATCAAGATATTCCCTCGCCTTTTCAGGGCTCATATTGTAGCTCAGCTCACTCCAATCTACGCAATAGACCTGTATTCCGTCAAGCCCGAGAGCGGCCGCCGCTTCAACACCTTCTCTGAAGCTCCCCTTTCTGAGGGATTCAAGCATTACTCCAACTTTCATGATCTTGCCTTTCTTAATGAATTATTTGAGAACCTTTCCGTTCTCTGCAATGTAATCAGACAGAGCTGTTACACCACCGTCAAGTGACACGGTATAGTGAGCTGTATTCTTTTCCTCACCCTGAGAGTTTATCTCGCTGATGGAGGCAATATAGCCGATCTCGCCTTCAAGAATGCAAAGCTTATACTTTCCGTCCACAGTCATGGAGAGGAGCTCCTCGCCCTTTCTGCCGCCCTCTGCCTTCTTCCAGGAGCCTGCAAAAAGGCTGTCTATATCTGCGGAAGACTCAAGGGAATAAACAACATCAGACTTGTCGGAAAGTGTAGCCTTGATCTCAAGGGGCTTTTTACCCTTTTCATGATCGCCCTCTCTTGCAAAGAGCTCAAGGATAGCTGCAGCATCTGCATGGATACCGTGCTTGTTTGTATATTCCTCGATCTTTGCCACGTCACCGTCAAGCTTTGCCTCATAGTAACAGCGGTCCCTTTCGACAACGCTTGCATAGCCATAGAATATCATTGCCCTACCATTATCGAAAAAGGTGATCTCGTGCTGAGTATCCACGGTAAGAGTGATGGTCTTTTTACCGCCATCCTGACCTGACACAGGAGTCCACTCTCCCTTTACGAGCTTTATCAGCTCCTCAGTTACAGGTACTCGGTATGCTTCCTCTTCCTCTTTGTTATATATATGTACCGGTACCTTTTCTGCCTCACTGAGTGCCTTGAAGGTATAGTCAAAGCCTGACTCTTCAGTTCTGACACATCCTGAAAGGACGGCAAGCACTCCGAGAAAAGCAAGGAGTACTGCGATAGATCTTCTTTTCATATTTTACCTCTCCTTCTGCACAGACGCTGATGGCGTATATCCTTACCCACAAACCGAAGGGGCTGATACTCGCCAAGCAGGCGGCTCACTATTCTGTCACCGTAGCGGTCACGTATCTCGTCTGCACTGAGATTTGTGCTGAATATGGTAGGCTTGCGCTTGTTCATTCTTGTGTTTATAAGGTTATAGATGCAGGAAACGGTGAACTGAGTGCTCATCTCAGCTCCAAGATCGTCAACGATGAGAAGATCACAGTCATAATACTTGTCAACGCCCCTCACGTCTCCTCCGCGGAACTGCACAGCCTGAAAATCATCAAGCAAGGATTGGACAGTCTTATATTCCACGTCATAGCCTCTTTTGATCACCTCAATACCCACAGCCGTTGAAAGGTGGGTCTTGCCAAGGCCGGTGCCGCCAAGCAGAAGCCAGCCCTGCTCGGTCTTTGAGTTGAAGTCCTTGGCATAGCTGTAAAGCTTTTCGTAAATGGTATATGCTGTGGCTCTTTCTGCGCCCTCGGCGTAATAGGTAAGATCAAAGCTTTCAAAATTTTGGGTTTCGCTGAGTCTGCCGAGGTCTGAGTCTGCAAGACGTGCATCAGCCACCGCCTTTATCATACAGCTGCACATATCCAAATTCACAAAGCCGCTGTCTCCGCACTTTTCGCAGTCGTATTTAACGTCTGTATAATCCTCGGGATAACCGTTCTTTTTGAGAAGCTCTCTTCTCCTTTGGCGAAGAGACTCGTTTTCTGCCTTAATGGCCGCCGTCATCTCTTTAACATCGGCCCCCTCACGGAGGCCACCCATTATTTTATAGCCTGTCTTTGCAAGAGCCGCATCTATCTCAACAAGCTGGGGCACGGTTATATGTACCTGCTCCAGTCGGGCCCTTCTGTCTGATTCTCTCGCTTCTCTTTTTCTGCGAAAGGCTTCCTCTGTTTCCTTATAATAGTTTTTATCGGACATTTTTTGCCCTTCCTTTCATTTTATCCGTCAAAACCCACGATACAGCCCTCAGCTGTCCGAGCCGTCTGCATAGGAAAGTCTGAGAGCATCCTCAAAGAAATCGTTGGTGTCGAAGCTTCCCTTCTTGTCACGGGCGCCGCTCTTATCGTGGCGGTATTCCTCCATAGCCGCATTTACCTCATCAACTGTGGTAAACCCGTTTTGGTACCATCTTTCAAGAACTGCATTGCAATATGCAACGGAGGCATTGCCTGTGTTTTCAACCGTTATCTCGTAGGCACGCTCAATGACCGCAAGGGGCATATTCCACTTGCCGACCCAGTTTTCAAAGGCTTCCTTCTCCTTTTTGACAAGGGCGCGCTTGCCGATCCCGAACAGCTTGCGGAGCGGCTTATCCTGCTCTGCCGCCGCCTCAATTGCTCTCAGGTGACTGTCAAGCTCCTCATATCCGAGAATTCCTTCATCGAAAAGGCCTATGGCAAGCTTTTCAACGTAGCGAAGAGATTTCTTGTTCATTTTCTCGCAATGGGCGAAAAGAAGAAGTATATATTCGGGCTCAAGCTTCAGATAGTCAAGCAGACCAACCACAGTCTCAGTTTCAGCCATATTAAACATCTTGCCCATATACTGCTGGCAAGCGGCGAGAAGATCGCCTACGTTATTCTGCTCAACGTAATCAGCAACGTACTCAGCCGTATATCTTGGAAGCTGTGCAGCTCTGGCAACGGCCTTGGGTCGGGAAACAGTAACGTTTGCTTCTTCATCCTCAACGGACACTGTCTTTTTAACAGACTCCTTCCTTGGGGCAGGCTTTTTCTCAAAGCCCTCGCAGTTAATTGCTCCCGCCTTTATCCAGTATTCAATGGCGTGGTTAAAGCTCTTTTCCGTAATGTTGAGCTCCTCTGCCGCCTTTGAAGCATCAAATTCAGTGTTTGCAAGTATGTAAAGGAGCACCTTGAGCCTTGTACCGCCCGCATCTGAAAGCTTATCCATTACGGGTGCCGCAGGTACGATAACGCAGGGTCCTTCGATTATCGGTCTTATTTTCATAAAATTCTCTCGGCTTTCGATTCTTTTGTATTATTTACAATATTCTGCAATCGCAGAAGGATTTTCCAATACTCTGCAAGTGTCTTTTCAACGTTTTCCACTTGCATAAAACCCCAAACCCTTGATTTCAAAGAGTTTTCCACACCTTGTTGAAAAGCGTGTTGAAAACCCTTTTGGCGTTTGTGGGAAATACTTCTCATATCGTCATTTGCAAATTTTGCAAAGTCATTTGCATAAAAGGAGAACTATGTTGCTATTTTGTACAGAATTTCGGGAAATATCAGTTTCTCTGCACAGCCTTTGCCGCCTCGGCACCCTCACCCGAGGCATATGCATTTAGGTCTGTACCTGCTCTCGCTCCGCTGATATACTCAAAATATCCCTGTGCGCCCACCATGGCGCCGTTATCTCCGCAAAGAGAAAGGGGCGGCATATAGAGCTTCACGCCCTTTTTTTCACAAAGCTTCTTCACGCCGTTTCTCAGATGAGAGTTTGCCGCAACTCCTCCTGCAAGGACAAGACGCTCCGCCCCTGTTTTCTCGATGGCAAGGGCCAGCTTTTTACAGATTCCGTCCACAACGGACCGGGTAAAGGCGCAGGCGATCTCTGCCATTTCACCTCTGTCAATGGGAGCCTTATCGGAAAGGCCCGCCTTTTGTCTCAGATTATGTATATGATTTACAGCGGCAGTTTTCAGACCGCTGAAGGAATAGTCAAAGGTATCATCATTAATTGCAGGTGAGGGGAATTTGATGCGCTCACTTTCACCTCTTTTTCCGCTTGCTCTCGCCGCAAGGCCTTCACCGGCCAGGGCATCCATGGCGGCACCGCCGGGATAGGTAAGGCCCATAACTCTTCCCACCTTATCAAACGCTTCGCCTGCGGCATCGTCTCTGGTGGAGCCTATCTCCTCGTACACCCAAGGCTCAGGCACGTTATAAAGGGATGTGTGTCCACCCGATACAACGAGGGAGAGGAAGGGCGCACAAAGCTCGGGGTCGGTGAAATATGCCGCCGCAGTGTGGCTTCTTATATGGTCCACGGGTATAAGGGGCACTCCGAGGGAAAACGCAAGAGCTTTTGCAAAGTTAACTCCCACAAGAAGGCAGCCGATAAGGCCGGGGGAATACGTAACGGCAACAGCATCTATATCGTTAAGGGTGATGCCGGCCTCACTGACAGCGCGATCAACGCAGGGACTGATAGCCTCAATATGGGCACGGCTTGCGATCTCAGGTACAACTCCGCCGTAAAGGGCGTGTATCTCCACCTGAGATGCCACTATATTTGAAAGAATAGTCCTCTCCTCGTCGCTCATACGGACTACCGCTGCCGCGGTCTCGTCACAGGAGGACTCTATTGCAAGTATAAGCATTACAACGCTTCCTTTCTCGCCATCATCACAGCATCCTCCCCGGGATTTCTGTAATACCTTCGGCGAATGCCTATTTCCTCGAAGCCGCGGGATCGGTATAGCCCCCTTGCGGCATCATTTGATTCTCTGACCTCAAGAAAGACATTGGTAACCCCTTCTCTGCCCATATCGTCAAGGATCCGGTCAAGAAGAGCGCCGCCAAGGCCTCTTCCCCTCATTTCGGGGATAACGGCTATTTTTGCTATGTCTCCTTCATCGAGACACAGGGAGATAATTCCGTAGCCGATCAAATTAGACGTTTGTGTATTATAAAGGATATATGCCCGCAGGGACGGCGTAGAAAGAGACTCTGTCAAAGTCCCTTCATTCCAGGGATCATTGGGGAAGCAAGCCCTTTCTGCCTCTGCAAGCATAGGCACATCGCACGCTTCGGCATATGCCAAACAAAGCCCGTTTCCAATGCTGCCGCAGGTCTCACATTTCTTCATCCTGCACCTCATTGTCAAAGCCGATGCCTAAAGCCTCGCATATTTCGGCAAGGCATATTCTGTACACCTCATCATCACCGCCGTAGGGGTCCTCTATTTCAAGCGGCATTGCGGTGATCTTCGTTGCAAACTGCGGGAAAGCCATAATAAGCCTTGCAGCGTGAGAAGCGGTCATACCGATGATAAGGTCGGCTTTTTCCATAAGGCGGTCGGAAACCGGGCGGCTTATATGCTCAAAGCCATATATTCCGATGGCCTCAAGTGCTCTTACCGCACCTGAGGAAACGGGACTTACTCCGTCTGCCGAAATTCCGCAGGATGCGGCAAAAAGCCCGTCATGTCCGTGGAGTCTGTTAAAAACGGCCTCCGCCATAGGACTTCTGCAGGTATTGCCCGTGCACACGAAAAGATACCTCTTTTCAGCCTCCTCCCAACGGGAAAGCTCAACGCAGGGCTCATTCATCAGCTTCATTGACAAAATACCTCTCAAGAACAGTACCCACGTTCACGCACTTATTGCTGACAGGGTCGTAAATATAGCCAACACCGCCCTCACGGACGTATTCAAGGCAGTAATAGACAGCAGGCCATTTTTCTGAGTAGAGCTTGAGTCCGTAAGACTCATCCATATTGATACGTGGCCACAGCTCAGGCTCGGTGCTTTCATCAAGAACTATGCTGAGCACATCGTTAAGGATAGCGCGCTCCGCATCAATAGCCTTATTGGCAGGGTCGCCGATGGTGTAGATGGAAAATACCGCTTCCTCCTCCTCGCAAATGTAGCAGAGCTGAGGCTCAAAATCTGCAAGAGTCGGCAAGGTTATATCCTGAGAATAGTATACGATGGTGGTGCCTCCCGTATACTCTGTGGTAAGCCACTTGCCGGGGTCCTCCTCACCGATCCTGTATACCTTTTCCTCACGGGTGGCACCGCTCTCGCTTCTTACGGTGATAACACCGTATTCAGTTCCCTGATTTGTGGGCTCATAGGCCGTAAGGGGGGCGTATTTGTAGGTATCGCCGTTTTCGCAAACGAGAAGGCCCTCCTCACCGTACTCAAGGCCGAGAAGCTTCTCCTTTTTTGAGCAGGAGGCAAGGAGCGAGACTGTAAGTATAAGGGAAAGAACTGCACAAATGAGCTTTTTCATGTCAGTACCCGAACTTTCCTGAAAGGCTGTCATCATTTTCTATCCAGTCAACAGTATTGAAAACGGTGTGGGAGCCATCCTCCTCACGTACAACGACCTGCTCAATGCCTGCGTTGAGTACGAGACGCTTACACATCATACAGGAACAGATATTGCCGATGACCGCACCTGTTTTGGGATCTGTGCAGCACATATAAAGGGTGCTTCCCAGCATCTGGTCACGGGGAGCGGCGATAATGGCGTTTGCCTCCGCGTGAACGCTTCTGCAAAGCTCATATCGCTCACCGCGGGGAATGCCAAGATCATCTCGAAGACAAGAGCCGCGATCGTTGCAGTTAACTCTGCCTCTGGGAGCACCGTTATAGCCTGTTGATATGATGACGTCATTTTTAACGATGATCGCACCGAATCGGCGGCGCAGACAAGTGCTTCGCTCGGAAACTGTTTCAGCTATATCAAGATAGTAGTTTATTTTAGATACACGTTCCATAGTTACCTCTACAGATATTTATTCAATATATTATATATTATTCGACGGAATAAATCAATAGTTTACGAATAAGGAGACATAAACAAATGTTGTATTTTGAATTTGTATGTTTTTGCCGTAAATGAACCGACAAACTCCGATTTATAGGTTTTAAAAATGCCCATTCCTCAAATGAGGAATGGGCATCAGCTTGTCGATAAAGTTATCGACAAGCTGGCTCAGGCTGTCGAGAAGGATGCAGAAGGGGCGATTTGGGTATCGTCGGCGTACAAAGGTACGGCAGAGACCCAAATCGCAACTAAAAAGTCGCATTTAATAGCGAAATCCGCCGAAAACTCGGCGGATTCCTAACTTTTTTGATCTTTTATTACTTGTTTTTTGACTTGCCTTTTG
>JAFXFQ010000069.1 GCA_017520365.1 Clostridia bacterium | reverse complement strand
TTTACGGAGCTTTCTTCGTCACGGCTCTCGTTTGCGTTGTCCGTGTTTTTGTATTCGTCCATTTTTTTATCCTTTCAACATTTAGCTTTCTCTTGTTGTATGGGCTTATTATACCCATCAAATGTGACGGTTTTTTGAAGACGGGAGGAAAAATGCTTGAAATGGTGAATTTTTTTGCAAAAAAGCCCAAAGTGCGGATGCCTTTGATGCAAGAGCCATCGCCTTGACAAGCTTGTGGGATGATGATATACTATGATTAACAAAATCAAGGAGAAATAACCATGAAAAAACTTTTTGCACTTTTTCTCGCGCTTATTCTTACGTTCTCCCTTTGCGCCTGCAGCGCAGGTAGCGGCAGCAGCGGCGGCAACAGCGACCGGGATGACGATAAGGCTGAGGATAAGGAAACAAGCGAAAAAGACGATAATGACGAAGACGAGGCGGCTGAAAACGGAAGTCATTGCTACACCATGGAAGACGGAGATGTGTCCATAATCGTTGAGTTTGAGGCAGAGGACGGCATCGTGACCGAGCTGACAACTACTATTACACAGGACATATCCGGGCTTTCTGAAGGCGAAGCAGAGGACCTGGCTGAAGACCTTGAGGTAGGTTATTCCGAGCTTCGCGCCGGTGAATATGATATCGATGTTACAGGAGACGAGATTCATGTGGTCCTTTCTTTCGATGACGTTACCGACAGAGATCAGATCGAGGATCTTATTGACCTGATGGTGATTAAAGAAGAGGATGCCGAGGAGGCAGTCTACGTTGAAGACTTTCTCGTGGCTCTTGGAGCGCAGGGCTTCGATGTTCCCGATGAATATATCGAGAACGATGAGACAGAGGATCCCTATGAAAACCGTGAGGCTCACATCTACGTGAAGGAAATAGGAGATGATTCTCAGGAGATCGAGTTTATTTCTGAAGAAAACGTTGTTATCCACGTTCTTTTGACCTCGTTTATAGACATCACAGACATGGACGATGATGAGATAGATGAATGCCTGGCGGATTATGAGGATAGATATGACAGCCTTGACCTCAATACCGACGAGGTGTACATTTATGCCGACGAGGAGTACGTCGTTGTAAGGATCGAGCTTGACGATCTTTCAAAAGAGGATCAGATGGAGGACCTTGCAAAGCTTGACGTTGTGGACGAGGGCACGGACACTCTCTATCTGGATGCTCTTATCGGCGACCTTCAGTATATGGGCTTTGAAAAGTATACTCCCAATATATGATAAAAAAACAGATTCCCATTCGGGAATCTGTTTTTTTTATGCCGTGTGGGGATACGTTGAATCGGGAGGATATTTTCAGAAGGCACGGAAAAATATTTCGTATTCATTGACACGCCTACGTTTTTTGTGATATATTAAGATGATAAGTAATTATTTTATAATTCTTTGAGAGGTATTATTATGTTCGGAGTAAACGTTACAGATTATGACAGAAAAGTATGGGAAGAGGAGCTTTGCGATTTTCTCCCTCAGAATATCGTAGACGCCCACGTCCATATCTACAAGGAAGAGATGCAGAGAATAAAGCCTGAAAACCGTAAGGGCTGTGTAAACTGGCCTCATATGGTGGCACCCGATCTTACCATCGAGGATATGAAGCACTCCTTTTCACAGATGTTCCCCGGTAAGAACGTAAAGGCTGTAATTATGGGTATGCCCACCTGCAGACTTGACGACGTGAATGACTATGCCCTTTCCTGTGCAAAGCAGGAGAGCATCCCCGCACTCTATTGCACAAATTGGGATACAACGAAGGACGAGATCCGAGCCGCTATGAAAGCCGGCTTTGCAGGAATCAAGCCCTATCTGAATAACTGTCCCTCATACATACCTGAAAAGGAAGTCCGTATTTTCGACTACCTGACAAAGGAGCATATGGAGGTCATGGATGAGCTTGGCGGCATCGTTATGCTCCACATTCCCCGTTCTCTCCGTCTCCGTGACCCTGTAAACCTTGCTCAGATGCTTGAAATTGATGAAAAATATCCCAATGCCAAGGTGATAATCGCTCATATCGGCCGTGCATACGTTCCCGGCGATATCGGTGATGCCTTCGAGGTCCTCAAGGACGCAAAGAATCTTCTTTGGGATTTCACTGCCAACACCCTCACCCTTGCCATCAGAAGATGCATTGAGACCGTTGGCACAAAGCGCATCATGTTCGGAAGCGATATGCCCATTACAAAGATGCGTATGTACCGCATCTGCGATGAGGACAGATACGTAAACGTGGTTCCCCGCGGATTCTACGGTGACGTCTCCGGCGACCCCAATATGCGCGAGGTTGATGACTATTCTCAGATGACCACCTTTATGTATGAGGAGCTTCGCTCCTTTAAGAAGGCGGCAGAGGAGCTTTCCCTTTCCCGTTCCGACGTTGAGGATATTCTCTGCAACAATGCCGCAAATCTGTTTGGAATAAATTTTTGATGTGATTTCCCCCAAAGCCCCTCCCGGAGGGAGCCTTATATACTCTCAGACTCTGTTTATTTAAATGTTTCAACATTTATTTTATAACTAATATCTGCAATAATTAAAACGAGGTACATATAAAATGAAAAAGATCAAGATAGGCTTTATGCCCCTTTATATCAAGCTTTACGACGATATCAATCTTTCCGTAAGAGGACGACTCGACGAGTTTTACGAGAAGCTTGCCTGTGCCTTTGAAGAGGAGGGCTTTGACGTCGTTCGTAATCCCTTCTGCCGCATCAAGCCTGAGTTCGAGGCTTGCGTTGCAAAGTTCGAGGCAGAGGACTGTGACTGCATCGTGACCTGGCACGCTGCATACTCCCCCTCACTTGAGTCCATCGACGCACTTGCAGGCACAGACCTGCCCATCGTCGTTCTCGATACCACAGAAACTTACGATTTCTTCCATTCCAACGATCCCGATGCCATCAACCTTAACCACGGCATCCACGGTGTTATGGATATGACAAATATGCTCCTTCGCCGCGGCAAGGCTTATGCAATTGCCGCAGGTCACTTCCCTCAGAGCGACGTTATTGAAAGGGCATCCCGCCTTGTTAAGGCTGCCGCAGGTGCAAAGAGCCTCAAGGGAAGCCGTGTAGGTACTATCGGCGGAAGCTTTGACGGTATGGGCGACTTTCTCATCTCCGACGAGGAGCTTCTCGAAACCTTTGGCGTTACAGCAGTATATTCCGATGGTAAAACTCTCACCGCTCTCCAGAGCGCAGTTACCGAGGAGGAGATCGAAGCGGAGATCAAGGCTGACCTTGAGATGTGCAACGTTATCTCTCCCTTTACAAAGGATACTCACGCAAAGACCGTCCGCAACTGCCTTGCTGTCAGAAAGTGGATCGAAAACGAAAACCTCGGCGCCTTCACAGTTAACTTCCGCGAGATCAGACCCTCCAACGGTCTCTCCGTAATGCCCTTTATGGAGGCCTGCAAGGCTATGGCAAGAGGCACAGGCTATGCAGGCGAGGGTGACGTGCTCACCGCCGCCATCACAGGCGCACTCCTCCGCGGATTCACAGATGCGGCATTTATCGAGATATTCTGCCCCGACTGGAAGGGCGGCTCCCTCTGCCTCTCTCACATGGGCGAATTCAATCTTGCCCTGGCAGGCACAAAGCCCGAGATCAAGGAAACTGATTTCATCTTCGGTGAGGCTGACAATCCTGTTGTTTGCTATGGCTGCTACAAGGGCGGCGATGCTGTGTTTATCAACGTGTTCAAGGGCGAGAACGGCTATAATATGCTCATCTCCCCCGTTGAGATGCTCTCCGTTAAAAAGGATAACTATCAGGGTAGCGTTCGCGGCTGGATGAAGCCCAAGATGCCCCTTGGCGACTTCCTTGAGGAGATCAGTAAGGCTGGAGTTACCCATCACTCCGCTCTTGTATACGGTGCCGATCTGAAGGAGCTTGAATTCTTCGCAAAGATCATCGGCCTTAACGTTATCACAGTAAAATAAATCCAATAAGGGCTGTTGCATAAAGGCGACGGCCCTTTCAAAAAGGTTATTAATATGGAAGAAATAAAGCTTTATAGCGGACGGCCCGACAGCACCGAGGGCCGTCTTGAAAAAGAGGTCCGTTGCTACGACCTTCTTGACAGTCTCTCCGTTGAATACGTTTCTGCCGACCACGGTGCGGCGGAAACCATGGCTCTTTGCGAGGAGATAGATAAGACCCTGGGTGCTGCGATCTGTAAGAATCTTTTTCTCTGCAATAAGCAGCAGACTGCATTTTATCTTTTGATGATGCCGGGAGAAAAGCCCTTCAAAACGAAGCTTCTCTCGAAGCAGATCGGCTCATCACGCCTCTCCTTTGCAACACCCGAGCATATGGAGACTCTCCTTGGTGTCACTCCGGGCTCCGTCAGCATTATGGGACTTATGAACGATAAAAACGGTACAGTGCGACTACTTGTTGATAAGGATATACTTGAGGGCGAGTTCGTGGGTTGTCACCCTTGCACCAACACGTCAAGCCTGAAAATAAGGACTGAAGATATGTTTGGCCCTCTTCTCACAGCCCTTGGCCATACCGCTACAACTGTTGAGCTTCCTTGGGAGGTCGACTGATCAAAACTGTTATTCGAAATGAGCGGTGCTTTTGCAGCTTTTGAAACGGAATTTGGCGTTCGTTTTCCTGCTCCATCACAGCCGGGGAGATTTCGATACAAATTCCGACAGTATCTTCTTAAAAAAAGATATTGACAAAAGAGAAAACTTGTGGTATTATTAATAGCACCGCAAAAGCGGGCCATTAGCTCAGTTGGTTAGAGCTACCGGCTCATAACCGGTCGGTCCAAGGTTCGAGTCCTTGATGGCCCACCAAAAAGAAACGACAATTTTCGAAAGAAGATTGTCGTTTCTTTTTGTTCTCTTCACTTTTATCTTTTCACTTTTCTCTCTTCTCTCAAATTGTCGTTTCCGGATAAAAGATAAGAGAGAAAAGAGAAGAGAAAAGGTAGCTTTGCTCCGCAAAGCATTAAATTAAAGAACTAATTATGATATAACACATTCAGAGGTGAGTTCGAAGTCATACACAAAACTTCCGAATATATCTTTTTTGTAACCCAAAGACAATAAAAAGAGAACTTTTGATAGACAAAAGTTCTCTTTTTGTATTTATGCGTTAAGGCTTGAGATCACGTCGTCGAAGGTCTCGATGGTGTGATCCTTTTCCATCTTTTCAACGTCTGCAATGTAGCTGTCGTCAATGATCGCATTTTTTGCAAACATTTTCCAGGAGAGCTCGCCGTCCGAACAAAAGTATACGACGTAGTATGCGCCGCTGTCGAGGAAGACCCTTGTATCACCCGTGCTGATGTTTCTGTTATAAAGCCAGACCTCCATTCCGTCGGGAAGCTGGTCTCCGCAGGTGATACCCTCAAGAAGGCCTTCTGCCTCAACGGCTGCCTCTTCGTCGGTGTTGTCTTTTACCATCTGGATAAAGCTTTCCTCTGTGGCCTCGCCTGCCTTCCATTCCTCAAGAAGGTTATCTGCAAAGGATTTTGCCATTGCGGCGGTCTCGTGTTGGTTGATGTCTATAAGGATCACACGGATGTTCTTGGTGTAGTCATCACGAACACCTACAGCCTTGGTGAGAAGGTATACGGTGTACTCTCCGTCCACCGCATTTTCCTTTATGTACGTGGTTCCGACGGGGGCTTTTTCGTCAAAGGCAAGCTTTGAAAAATCGCTGTACTTGTCATAGGATTTCTGGTTTTTGTAGCAGCTGTCGGTCTTTATCTCCTCCTCGCGAAGCTGGAGGGTGTTTGTCATATAATCGATAACGTAGCTGTCAAACTGAGCGGGATCGGTGATAGCCGCAAGAGCCTCGGCGGCCGCCTTCGCATTTTCATCCTTATCCTCGTCAAAGGTGTAGGTCATGTAGCTGATGGTGTTGAAGAGGTCTGCGTTATCAGCGGCATATTTTGCAAGCTTTTCATCGGAAATATCATAGGATTTGATCATCTTATCCGTGTAAAGTGCGGCAAGTGCTGTTTTCTTCAGGTATTCGCGAAGGGCATTCTCGCTTCCGTCGGGACCGTAGCGAAGCTTGAAGTATTCTTCCTTTTCGTATGCCATATCTATGGCGTACTGTACATCCTCGTCCACTGCCTTTTCGACAAGCTCAATATCCTTTTCAGACAGCACGAGGCCCTCAGCCTTTGCCGCTTCGCAAAGAAGGAGGAGCTCCTTCATGTCTGCCTTTGCATAGTCCATGAAGTAGTTAAACCAGGTAATGTCATCATAATAGATCTGCTCCTTGAGGGATACAGAAGGGTCTACGTTGTAGTGGTCAATAGCCTCGGGGCTTGAGAATTTCTCGTTACAGTAGTTATAAAACATAACTGAAAGCTCGCCCCTCGTAAAGCTGAAGTTCGCGCTTTTCATAACGATCTCGTCGGAGCTGAATGCATCGCCCGAAAGCTTTTCGCCATCTTCTTTTTTCCCGCATGAGAACAGAGAAAAAACTGTGATAATGACAAGGAGCAGTGCTAATGTTCTTTTCATAAAAATACCATACTTTCTTCGGCTTTTGCCGCCGTCATTCCTTGGCAGCTGCCGTTTTATAACGAAACTAATGTTATAATAGCACAAATGAAAAGCTTTTTCAACACTCTTCTTTGCATTCTTCCGTTTCCTTTTCGCAGGCAGCATCCTCGGGCAACGCTACCTCGGGGATGGAGTCGTCAAATTCTCTCCAAAAGCTTTTGCAGAATGCCTCGTAGCCTTCGCGGTCAACGAGATAAGAAAGACCGTGATCCGCCCCGGGAACAACGAGAAGCCTTTTTTCTGAAGCGCATGCCTTGTAGTTTTCAAAGGTGTGGCTCAAAGGAACGAAATGGTCATCAGTTCCGTGGATGAAGCTTACGGGAACGCGGCATCTTTTCAGAGCCTCGGGACAGGAGCCATCCTTGGGATCTATGCTCAGCTTTTTTCTGTATATGTCGCCGGCTACGGTGTGGTAGAGACCGTAGGGGATGTGGAGGTTGTTCTGCACAACGTGCTTCCATATTCCGTGGGGGGAGGTGAAGGCGCAGTCAGACATAATGCCGTGAACCCTTTCGGGCAGATCAAGGTCTGCTGTCATAAGTACGGTGGTGCCACCCATGGAAAGGCCGCAAAGATAGATGGGCAGCTCTTCTGAGGTGTTTTCAGCAGCCCATTTTGCCCATTCGAGGCAGTCATAGCGCTCCACAACTCCAAAGCCCATATAATCTCCGCCGCTTTCTCCCTGTCCTCTTTGCTCCGCATAAAGAACACAGCATCCGCTGTCGTGCCAGAATTTAGAGATGATTGCGAAGTCCTGTGACCAGGAGGTGCGCCAGCCGTGCATGGCTACGAGTACTCTCTTAGGGCTTTCAACTGACTTCCAGTGTCCGACAAGCCGCACTCCGTCGGGAGCGGTTATCTCCACAGTCTTTATCTGATCGTCGCCCTCAAGAATGGCGGCGTTGTCCATGGCCATTTTCAAAAATGCGGAAAGCTCTCCGGAGCCCATAAGCTTTTCCTTTTGCTTTGTTACTGCCTTCGGTGCTTTTCTGTCCATGGCGACAGTCATAAGAGTCTTGCCCAATAATCTGTGAAGTGCTCCCGCACAAATTGCCGTTGCCGCGGCAACTCCGGAAGCGATAAGCACGTGCTTCATATTCTTTTTCATATGATCATTCCTTTCGGGGATACTTCTTTTTTTATCATTATAGCCCTCTTTTTTACTGAGGGCAAGAGCACAATGTGTACGGTTTGTAAAATTTGTTTTCTTTATATATTTGTTTACATATAATTGAATTCCTTTTGATGAAATCAGTTGAAAAAAGCGTTACTGTATGTTATAATTATTTATTAAAACAAGATACCACGCTGCAAAATGCAAAATAAGAAAGGAAGGGCTTAAATGAGAATTTTGCACACAGGAGATATTCATCTCGACAGTCCCTTTGCGGGCCTTGATATAAGCTGTGCTCAAAAGCGTCGCAGAGAGCTGAGAGAGACCTTTTCACGTATGATGCGCTATGCAAGAGAAGAAAGGGTCGATATGGTGCTGATAGCAGGCGACCTGTTTGACGGAGCCTTCGTGACGAGAGAGACGGTGATTCTTCTTCTCCGCGAGTTTGCATCACTTGAATGCCCTGTTATCATTGCCCCCGGTAACCACGATCCTTATGAGAAGGGCGGCATCTGGGAAAAGACGGTGTTCCCCAAAAACGTTCATATTTTCAAGGAAAACACTCTCACAAAGATCGATTTTGACGATCTCGGCTGTACCGTGTACGGATACGGCTTCACAGATACATATGAAAACGAGTGTCCCGTGAAGGGGACTGTTGAGGATAACGGCAGGATCAATATCCTTGTAGCTCACGGAGACGTTATGTCCCCCATAAGCAGCTATGCACCTCTGCCCGTAAGCGTTCTCAAGGCATTCGGCGCAGATTACGTTGCTCTGGGACACATCCATAATACAGATGCGGCCAACGAGGCTCTTGAGGGTATCGGCGCATATTGCGGATGCCCTGAGGGAAGAGATTTCGGCGAGACCGGCGAAAAAGGTGCTCTTGAGGTACATATAGATGACGAGACGGTAACGGTCACATTCGTTCCCTTTGCAAAGAGAGCGTATATCACGCATTCAGTAAGCATTGACGGAGCAGAAAGCCTCCTTACCGTAAAGACTGCCGTTGATAATGCGGTGAGAGCCCTTTCGGACGGAAAAGAAAATCTTGTCCGACTGATCCTCAGAGGATCTGTTTCCCCTTCTCTCAATCTTAACGTTGAGGCTCTCAGTGAGGACAAAAGAGGACTCTTTCATCTTGAGATAGAGGATGCAACTTCCCCCACGTGGAATGGCGACAGCCTGAAAAACGATCCCGGCATAAGGGGCGAGCTTTACAGGACTCTTCTCCCAAAGCTTGAAAGTGAGCACGAGGAGGAGCGCAAAACAGCGTCAGATGCTCTCAGATATGCCCTCGCGGCCCTTGCAGGCGAGGATATTCTCGAGATCTGATCGGTCGCCCCACAGTACGCTATTTTGAAGGACCTTGGGTCAAAAGATTTGGAGAACGATATGTACATAAAATCACTTTATATTGAAGCCTTTGCGGGTACCCGGGATAAAAGTCTTGAGTTTTCCCGCGGACTTAATGTTATAGAGGGCGAAAACGAATCCGGAAAAAGCACCGTATGTATGTTCATAAAATTCATGCTCTACGGCCTTTCCGGCAGAGGAAGCGATGGAGATATATCCGAGCGCCAGCGATACGTCCCCTGGGATACGAGAAGAGCCGCAGGAACGATGAACGTGGTATGCGCTAAGGGCGAATACAAGATCGAAAGGGAGATATCCGTTTTTGATGGCTCCCAGCCGAAAGAGCACGTCTGCGTTATCGACGTTTATACGGGCGATCAGGTGTTCAAGGGTGAGATCCCCGGTGTTGCTATTCTTGGAGTGGACGAGCAGATGTTTGTCAATACCGTGTTCGTGCGTCAGATCGGAGGTGCGGCGATCGACGGCTCGGGAATGACCGAGGCCATCGAAAACATTCTTCTCACAGGCGACGAAAGCCTCAGCGTGAGACGTGCCACAGATCGCCTCGATAAGGTAAGAAAGGCCATTATGCCCAAAAAGGGCACCGGAGGCAAGCTTCAGCTCCTGGCGCAGGAGGAGGCAAGGCTCACAATGAAGCTTGAAGAGGCAAAGCAGAGCAATGCCGCAGTTATCGCCTACGAAAACGAAAGCGCAAAGCTTTCTGCACTTATCGAAAAAAGAACTGCGGAAAAGAATCGCTTTGATGCCCTTTGCCGCGCCTATAAGGTTATTGAGTCAGGCAGAAAGCTTGAAAAGGCAAGAGAGATCGAGGCTCGTATAGAAGAGCTTTCCGAAAAGATCGCTGATATAGACAAGTACGGCGACCTTGCGGAAAAATCATCAAGAATAAACGCCCTCAGCGCACGGCTGACAGGTATAGATAACAGACTTAACGGACTTCGCAGTGCAATGTCAGAGGAGCCCGATGAGAGAGACAGAATGTCAGACGAGAAGATAGACGAGGCAAGAGACGACGTTG
>JAFXFQ010000068.1 GCA_017520365.1 Clostridia bacterium | reverse complement strand
GTAGCACAAGGATTGATAGCCATTTTGTCGCACAATTCTTCCATCTTGCTTTTGGGACGTCGAGGGCGCCGTCCCCTACCATCACATCAATTTCTACCCTTCAAACTACTATTTATCGAGATGATTTAAAAACGGCTTTCGCATTAATTGGCGAAAACCGTTTTTTGTTATATCATCCGATATATTCATAGGGGATACTATACATCCGGGCATATTCTTCGGCGGCAGAGCCGGGAGCGCAATAGATAGTTGCACCCTCGATACAGGGATCGCCGTCACTATATGCGGGTACGCAAATATATGTGATCGTCTCTACCGTTTCGGGGATAACGACCTTTTTAAGGCTTACAAAGCCGTTTCCAAAGGAAAGCTTATCAATAGCAGTAACACCTGCGCCAATGATTACTGTATTCACTCGGTCATAGATACCGAATTCGAATGCGGAGGGGCAGATATACTTTACGGAATCGGGGATGACGACCTGAGAATCATTTTTGCTGTAGCAAAGAAGAACGCCGTCACCCATAATAACCAGACCGTCAGAGTCGCTGCTTGCCATGCTTGTGAGCCAAGGGGTCTCTTCAAAGCAGTTTTCGCCGCAATACGTGACGGTCCCTGCGCCGTTTACGGCAGTTAGAGACATGCAGCCGGCAAAGGCACTTCTGCCTATATTTGTAACGGAATCGGGGATGGTTATGCTTTCAATGCTTGAGCCGGCAAATGCGTAGTTGCTTATCGAGGTAATGCTATCGGGGACGGTTATTTCTGTGACAAGCTCGCCGCCCAGATACAGGTCGTGAGCATAAATCAAAGGATTAGCAGTTAAGTAACCGAATTCTATACCGCAAAAGGCGTCGATATCATCGATATACACACCACGGAGCGCCTCACACAAATCGAAAGCGCCGGTGGCAATGGAAGCAACGTCTCCGGAGAAGCTGATCTTTTCCAGAGAAGTACAATTGAAGAAAAGCTCGCTGCCGATGCTTTTATTGCCTGCAGGCACTGTCATTTCCTTGAGAGAAACGCAATTTTTAAATACCGCATCACCGAGAAGCGCCTTTGTATCGCTGAGGTCGCAGATCTCAAGAGTCTGGCATCCGCTGAAGGCTTTGCTGCTGATGCCCATTACGTTTCTGTGAAGGGTCACGCTTTTTATGATGACGTTATCGGCAAAGGCACCGTCTGCAATATATCTTATACTTTCAGGAATAGTAACGTCAGACATCGTTCCGTTATATTTTACAAGCGTATTATCGAGGGTGGTAAAGCCTTCCTCGTCCTCAACACAGTATCTGCTGCCAGCCACAGCACCGGAGCTCACTATCATAGGATTATCGCCGCAATTTACGGACATAAGGCTGACACAATTCTGACCGAAGGAGGTAATGCTCTTAACGTTTTTGCCGATGGTCACGGAATAGAGTCTGTCGGACACATTGTATACCTTGCCTTCTACGGCAACTGCAACAACAGGCTTTGAATCCATTTCGTCGGGAACAACGATATTTCCGCTTTCGGCAAGAATATCGGTGATAACAACACCTTCGTCACTTATCGTATATTCACAGTTGTTTTCATCAAGCACCTCAGCCAAAATATCGGACTCAAGGGTAGGAATAAGACCTGTAGCAAGGCCCTCCTTCATAATATCGCTTTTTGTGAAGCCGCTTTTCTCTATAGCCTCGCTAAGCTTCTCCACCTCTTTAGCTGTGACGTCGGGAGTCATATACATATACCCATCGATCTCACTGTAGTACGCTTTGATAAGATCGGGATCGCTTGAATCATCAAGAATCTTTTCAAAGGTCTCTATTGAGAAGTGCTTAACAGCGTAGTTCTGCTTATATACCTTATCCTTTATGGAAAGATCATTTACAGCTACGGTAACGACAGCACCCTTTTCCATATTTGAATAAAGGGTGTCCAGGTACACCGTTCCGTCAGCTACGTCCTCCTCGTAAACATGGATAACTGCTGCTATAGCGCCCTTTTCTTCGATTTTTTCGACAACCTCATCAAGGGGCTCCAATGCCATCAGCATTTTTTCGCTGTTGCTTTCCTTTTCCTTTTCGGCACAGGCAGCTGCGACAGAAAGAACAAGCAGCAATGCGGCAACGGCTGATAAAACTTTAATAATTCTGTTTTTCATAGCAAAACACCTCGTTTATTAACTGAAAATAATTGTCACGGACGTACCGACTCCTTCTCGACTTTCCATTTTTATTTTTGCGTTGTGAACGGCGGCTCCGTGCTTTACTATTGAAAGGCCAAGACCTGTGCCGCCGATGCTTCTTGAATGGCTCTTGTCAACGCGGTAAAATCGCTCGAACACACGGTCCAGATGCTCCTTCGGAATACCGATTCCCGTGTCTGCCACCGTAACGTATGTTTTATCCCTTTCACTCCTTACCGTCATGGTAACAGAGCCGTTTTCTTTGTTATACTTAATTGCATTATCACAAAGGTTGTAAATCATCTCCCATATTAGCGTCGGTATTCCGTTAACAAGTGCGCTTTCACCTGCAACGGATATTTCGATATTCTTTTCCTTTGCGATGAGAAGAAGCCGTTCTCTGATCTCATTGCACACGGAAAGAAGATCTGTTGGAATTCTTTCGGGCGTAGTGATCCCCTCATCCAGACGGGAAAGCTTGATTATATCGTTGACAAGCTCAATAAGTCTGCCCGACTCCTCCTTTATGTTCCTTGCAAAGCCCTGCACGTCCTCGGGACGGACTATGCCGTTTTGCATCATATCGGAAATGCCGTATATGGAAGTGAGGGGAGTTTTCAGCTCGTGGGAGACGTTAGACGTGAACTCACGCCTCATGGCCTCTCGCTGCTCTCTTTCTGTAACGTCCATAATGAAGAGAACAGCTCCGCTTACCTTATCCTCTACGTAAACGGGATTTGCATATATCTGAAGTGTCTTGCCCTCTCTTTCGATAAGGGGTCTGCAACGCTCTCCGGAAAGGACCTTTTGTATTGCATCCAAAAACGGAGCAAAGCAATCGGCAGAAAAGCTGCGTTCGGAGGACTCCGACGAAAGCAGCTTTACCGCACCTTTATTATAGGAAAGAATCTCTCCCTTTGAATCTATAAGAATAAATCCCTCGGGCATATTATTGGTAAGAGTTAAAAACTCCTCCTTGCGCTTTTTCAGGTCCTCCATTTGCAAATCAATGAGGGCGTTTTGTCTTGATATTTTTCTCAGCAGTGGTGAAAGCTCCGGGTAGTTGACTGAATGTGTCGTTGACGACAGATCAAGATCGTTCAAGGGCTTTACTATCTTCCTTGCAAGAGAGGATGAAAGCAACGCGGTGACGGAAACAACCACCAAAAGGGCAGCTGCTAAGGGGAGAAGCATTCTGAGAAACACCGCTCCAAGGGTTATACGGTTGGCGGAAACTCGAAGCACCGAGCCGTTTGTCAGGCGACGGGCATAGTAATAAGTTTTTTCAAGAAGCGTGGAAGAGTAGCGTATGCTCTCTCCTTCGCCGCTTTCAAAGGCTTCCTTTACCTCCTCGCGGTCAATATGGTTTTCAAGCTCATGGGTGTCATCCACCGTGTCATAGATAACCGATCCGTCAGGGCTGATAAGGGTGATGCGCCGCTCTTCCTGAAAGCGCTCCAGATATTCCTTTCCGCCCATCTCAGTTCCGGCGCAAAGGTAGTCGGCCTCACGCATCAGCTCCGTTTTAAGCTCCGCATTGAAATAAGGGTAAGAAACTCCGAGAACTATGAGGATACAGCACGCAAAGATGACCGCCGCCGCTATAAGTATGGCGTTATGTATCTTCTTTTTCACGTCAACCTCCCATTTTATAGCCAATGCCGCGAACAGTCTCTATAAGATCGCCGCACTCGCAAAGCTTCTGGCGTAAGGTCCTCACATGAACGTCCACGGTGCGGTTTTCTCCATCGAAGCTGTAGCCCCATATCTGCTGAAGGATACGGTCTCTCGTAAATACTATCCCCGGATTTGAAATAAGCAGGCAGAGAAGCTCAAACTCCTTCAGCGTAAGGACGATATCCTTCCCATTGGCGCGGACAGTATGCTTTTCAGGGCATACACAAAGGCCCTGCAAAACGTATTCCTTTTCCTTTTTTACAGGAGATGAGCGGCGAAGCAATGCTTTGATCCTTGCTATAAGCTCCATGACACCAAAGGGCTTGGGAATATAGTCGTCAGCTCCGCTGTCAAGGCCAAGAACCTTATCATATTCCGTGGTTTTGGCGGTCAGCAGGATAACGGGCAGGTCTTTTGTATCGCTGCGGACGCGTAGCTTTTTTAACACCTCAATGCCGTCCTCCTCGGGGAGCATGATATCAAGAAGCAAGAGCGACGGCAGTTCTTTCCCTTCAATAGTGCGCCAAAATTCCGATGGCTTTTCAAAGCCTTTTACATCAAAGCCCGAGTTTTTAAGCGCATATTCAACAAAGTTACGAATACTGGCATCATCTTCAAGAAGATAAATCATATCAGTTTTCGCCTGCCTTTCCTTGCACGATCATATATACAACAGTATATCGCTTTTAGCCCCTTTTTTCAAGACAAATCTCCCGGATCGGCTGATTTTACACAGATTTAACACTAATACGGTTTCGGATTTAACGGTGGGAACGTATATTTTTTACAGTAGGCTAATACGGCCTTGATTTATTATGCATACTGCCGTCGTTACATACGGCGGATATATCTTAAAAAACATGGAGGATCAAATATGTTATCAGGCGAACAGATCATGCAGCTCCTGCAGAGCCTCATCTGGCTTCTTGCAGGTGTGGGTATTTTTATCGTAGGTATGAACTTTCTCGGAGATGCTCTTGAAAAGAGCGCAGGAAGCGGCATGAAGCGTTTCCTTGAAAAGATCAGCAACAACCGTTTTTCCGGTGTCGGCGTAGGTGCAGGCGTAACGGCTATCATTCAGTCCTCATCCGCAACCAGCGTCATGGTCATAGGTCTCGTTAACGCGGGCGTTATGACCCTTATGCAGGCAACTCCCATCATTATGGGTGCCAATATCGGTACGACCATCACCGGTGTTCTTGTTGCTCTGAAAAACGACTATTTCAATATGGCAATGTATCTTTTGGCGTTTGCGGGAGTTATGATGGGCTTCTCAAAAAAGGAGCGGTTTAAGTTGGCAGGTAGCCTTTGCTCCGGTCTCGGTCTCATCTTCGTAGGCCTTGAGATCATGTCCAGCGAGCAGGCCTTCGGAAATCAGCTCGTGAAGGATATGTTCACTGCAGTTTTCCAGAAGGTAGACTTCCCCCTTCTTCTCATCTTCATCGGTGTCATCTTTACAGCCCTTATCCAGAGCTCCTCTGCTGCAACCGGTGTAGTTATCACCATGGTTGGTACAGGTGTACTCCCCCTTGAGCTTGCCCTGATCATCGTTCTCGGTGCAAATATCGGTACCTGTGTAACCGCTCTTCTTGCATCTGTAGGCGCAAATGCAAACTCAAAGAGAGTTGCTCTCATCCATTTCACCTTCAACTGTATCGGAACCGCATTCTTCACGGCCCTCATCTGGATATTCAAGGAGCCTGCGGTCAACTTCCTTGTCTCCGTGTTCCCCGGAGATGATCCCATGTCTCTTCAGATGAGAGTATCTCTCTTCCACGTTATTTTCAACGTAACAACTACCCTTCTTCTCCTTCCCTTTGTTAAGCCTCTCGTTAAGTATTCCTGCACAGTTATCAAAGATCAGAAGGACGAGAGGGAGGATCTTTCTCTCAAATTCGTGGACGAAAGACTTCTTTCCGTGCCCACTGTCGCTCTCGGACAGGTAAAGAAGGAAG
>JAFXFQ010000067.1 GCA_017520365.1 Clostridia bacterium | reverse complement strand
GACCTTATCGAGCGCCATACCTGCGTAATCACTATGACAAAGACCGGCTATATCAAGCGCCAGCAGGTAGACGTATACAAGACTCAGGGTAAGGATGCACGAGGCAGAACAGGCCTTAAGATGAAGGAAGAGGACGTAACTGAAAAGCTTATAGTTGTTAACAGCCACTCTACCCTCCTTCTCTTTACAAATAAGGGTAAGATATTCGCTAAAAAGGCATACCGCATTCCCGAGGCATCCAGCAATGCCAAGGGATCAAATATCGTTAATATCATCGATATCGACGAGGGTGAAAAGATCACTGCTATCGTTGCAGTCAACGGATTTGACAGCGATGCTTATCTGCTTATGGTCACAAAGAACGGCGTTATTAAGAAAACTGCCCTTTCCGAGTACGAGTATCAGCGCAAGGGCGGTAAGATCGCCATTAACCTTGACGAGGGCGACGAGCTTATCTTTGCAGACGTTTCCCGCGGAGGTAAGGACGTGTTCGTTGCAACACATCTCGGCCGCGGAAGCCGCTACAGCGAGGATGACGTTCGTATTGTCGGCAGAACAAGCCGCGGAGTTACGGCTATCAAGTTCAAGTTTGAGGAAGACTACGTTATCGGTGCCGCACTTATCGAGAACAATGAGGAGTGGCAGGAGAAATATATGCTTCTCACCGTTACCGAAAACGGTAAGGGCAAGCGCTGTCCCTTCAAAAACTTCAGCCGCATGAACCGTCCCAATACCGGTGTCTACTGCCATGACGTTGAAAAAGCAGGTGCTCCTGTTGCGGCAATCGCAGTTGTCTCCAGCGAAGAGGATATCGTAATGATCACCGATACAGGTATAATCAAGCGACTTGAAGCAGGAGAGATCAGAATAGTTGATTCTACAAAGTCCAAGGGCGTTACCGTTATGAAGTTTGCCGATGAAAATGCTAAGGTCGTTTCTCTTGCAGTTACTGACAGAGTAAGCGATGAGGACGTTGCCAAGGCTGAGAGCGAGGCACCTGCAGAGATTTCTGAAAAAATATCAGATGTTGATGAGGATGCTATGACCGACGTTGCCGTCGTTTCCGAGGCAAATGAAGCCGATGATGAGGAATGATCATGAAGAGAATCGTTAAAATAACATCCCTTCTTCTTGCTCTTGTAATTGCGGCGCTAATGGGCGTTTCCTGCGGAGTGGATTATACGGATGATGAGATAAAAAAGGTTGCCCGGGAGCTGATAGAGGCCTCCTTTGGCATAAACGATATCTATTTCGGTAAGGGACTTCCCATCAGCGAGGAGGATAGCGAGGAAGCAAAGAAGTTTGCTGAGGAAAACGGACTGGAGCTTGATAACATACAGTTCCTTCCCGTAACGGAGGAATCTCCCTATACCTCAATTGCAATGATCAAGGAAGCAACCGCAAAGGTGTATTCAAGGGCTTACTGTGAATCCCTTTACAAGACAGCCTTTGAAGGCTTTTCCCTGCAGGATGGCGCACAGGCAGTTTATGCTAAATATATGGAGGACGGAAACGGAACTCTAACTGTCAGGATCGACCTTGCGGAGAAGGAACTTCCTGCCCGCACATACGATTACAGCACCATAAAGGTCAAGTCTAAAAAGGAAAAGAGCGTTAAAGTTGAGATAGTATCCTATCTTGACGGCAAAAAGGAAGAAAAGCCTGCGGTATTCACTCTTGTTAAAGAGGAAAACGGCTGGAGACTTGATACTCCCACATATTGATCAAAAAACGACCCATTCCGTTACGGAATGGGTCGTTTTTTTGTTGTATTTATTTGATAAGCTCAAATGCATATTCTGCCATTGCCTCGCCCTCTACGGAGTCGGAAACGGTTGTTCTGAAGTAATATTCGTAGGTGTATGTAACGTCAACACTTGTGCAGGAGGCACCGATAGCGGGGATTCCCGCATCTTCAAATGTCTGAGCGGCTTCAATGGATACGCTGGAGCCGTAAGAGCCGATAACGATTATGCTTCTTGCCTCAACAAGCTTTGTGGCGGTGGTAACAGCATATTCCGTGAGAGAGCCGTTATCGCTGACACAAAGAACGACCTCGTATTCATCCTCTCCGATAGTAATATACTTATCAAGAGTATTGGCGTACATGATTCCGAGAAGCTCCTGCTTTCCGCCTGCAGCATTGTCTCCGGTGGTAGGCTCGAAAACGCCGATGGTGATTCGCTTGTTTTCTTTATCAATGCCGAAGCCCATTTTGTCATATTCCGGGCTTTTGCCCTTTTCGCTGTTGTTTTCTACCTTCTGGATCTTTATAAATTCAAATCCGCTTCCGTCCTTGTTGACCTTTTCAATATAGACGTTTTCCTTGATAGGGTCTCCGTTTTCATCAAATACGATCTTGCCGCAAACTCCGTTAATTTCTGTATCCCAAAGCTTTGTCGCTACGTCAACGGAGGTAAGATCTGCTCCTTTTTCATCTGCAGCCGCGCGGATAGCAGCCATTGCCGTGTTATATGCGTCAAATCCGAGAGCGGAAAGAGCCGTAACCCTGTCATTTGCCCCGTTCATTTCATAATACTCGCTGTTATCGTGGAGATATTTCTTGAATCCGGTAACAAACTCATCACGAACCTTGGTAGAGGTGTCGCTTTCGTGGAAGAAGGTGGTGAAATAGACTTCAAGACCGGTTTTTTTAACTGCTTCAAGCACACTTTCGCACTCCCACGTATCTCCCGCAAGAATGGGCACGTTTACTCCGCATTTTTTGGCACTGTTCAGGAGGTTCTCAGCAGTTGCAATGGTGTTTGGAAGGAATATCACCTTTGCACCGATCTCAATTGCTCTGTTGAAATACTCGGAAAAATCTGTTGTTCCCGAGGAGAACGTCTCCATGGTGGGAGAGCCTCCCTTGTCCTCGTAGGCGAATTTAAAGCTTTCAGCAAGACCGAGGGAGTAAGCGTTTCCTTTTTCTGCAAGAATATATGCCACCGGTCCGTCATTCTTTTTTTCCTTTGAGCAGGAAAACAGAGAAAACGCACTTAAGGCTGTAAGTGTGATACAAAGAAAAATGCTTATAAATCGTTTCATGACGATACCTCGCTATGATTGATCATTATTATAATTATTATAACATATATAATCTGATTCGTAAAGACCTTTTGGCTTTCTTTTACATACTTAGTGCTTTTGCCCTGTAATGCCTGTCTTGACAGAAGAATGAATTAAGTATATAATTAGTAAAAATTCAGTCGGAGATCCACATGAAGATATTATCGCTTATTATGTCTGCTGTCCTTGTGTTGTCCCTGCTTTGCGGCTGTGCGGCACAAAAAAATGAGGCGGATAGTACTAAAGAGGAAACAATAGAGGAGAATAAGCCCTCACTGAACAATACAGGGGTTGCATATAAGGATGGAATCGTGCTTGAGATGTACCTCTATACACTTTGCAACTATTTTTATACCTCCCATGATCTTGTAAGCGGCGCTCCAGAGGCGGACCTTATCCATGCCACAGCAGAATTTCTGTTCATTCAGTGCCCCGATAAGGTCTCAGTATCAGCTGATGCTGATAATGTTTTTTCTGTTAGCGGCAATGAATTACTCAAGACTATGAAGCTCCTTTTCGGAGATAACGTATCGCTTGAAGCATATAGTGGCTATCTTTCTTCTGAGCTTTACGACAGCTATGATGAGGAGAATGATACCTATACCTTTACCTATGATAGTGATAAGTGGGGTGCAGTAGATATAACACCTGCTCTTGACAAGCCTGAGGAGATAGAAGAAAGTGCAGAGGGATTTATTGGAATACTTTACGGTAATAATAAAGACGGTACGGATGTTTCCATAAAGTATACCTTTAAAAAACAGGTAGTAGATGATTATTTGTATGCTACTCTCACAAGCGTTGAGGTGAGCGAGAAATGAAGGCATTTTTGATAATCGGCATCACACTTGTGTCCCTGCTTTTCCTTATCTGTCTGATCTATATATTGGCCCTCAATCCCGGTCGGAGAAGAAAGGGCAAGGCAGATGTGCTTATGGGAAAATGTGTAGCGCACAGAGGTTTGTTTGATAATGAAGAGGTGGCGGAAAACTCCTTTGGGGCCTTTGAAAAAGCAATTGAGGCAGGGTTTCCCATTGAGCTTGATGTCCAGTTGACGGCTGACGGTAAGCTTGTGGTGTTTCACGATGAAACGCTTACAAGAATGTGTCCGGGATATGAGAAAAAGGTAGTAGAATGCAGCTACTCGTTTTTAAAGGGTCTCACCCTCCTTGAAACGAGGGACAGAATACCTTTGTTTTCAGAGGTGTTATCTCTCGTAAACGGAAGAGTGCCGCTTCTTATTGAGATCAAGTGCTATGCTGACTATATTGCAACCACAAGATCACTGGACAGCGCACTTAAAGAGTATAAAGGAGAATATGCTATTCAGTCCTTCCACCCGAGAATCGTTGCCTGGTACCGAAAAAACAGACCTGAGGTACCCCGTGGTCTTCTTTGCACAAAGTATAAGTGCAAAAGCGACTTTTTCCCCAAATTTCTATATCCATTCTGCTCAACCTTGCTTTTGAATTTTTATTCCCGCCCGGATTTCGTTTCATTTAACCATAAATATACAAGCATCTTTCCGTTCCGCCTTGCCCGAAAGCTTTATCGCTTCATATGCGCAGGCTGGACTTTAAAGAACGAAAAAACGTTAAAAAAAGTAAGGCGCATTTTTGATATTTATATTTTCGATAGCTTTATTCCCAAATAAAAAAAGCTGCTGCCGGCAGCTTTTTTATTTGACTTATTATAGTTCTTATAATAATACGCAAATGATCTCTGAGTTTAGCACCGATCTGTATAGATCATCAACAATTAAAAAATGTCCCTCGGTTGACCGAGGGACATTTTTTTATGTCGGTTTAGATTATTTGTCGGGGAACCATGTACCTGCAAGCATTCTTGCGAGGAGGTTAGCGTCGATTGTCTGAACCTTACCGTCACCGTTTGTGTCGCCTGCGTCAACAACTTCAAGGTTACCAACAACCATTCTCTTCATGGTGTTGGAGTCCATACCGTTAAGGTTGCTGTCGCCGTTAACGTCACCGATAACGTACTTTGTGGAGTTGATAACAAGGTCGCCGTTTACAACAACGGTTGTTGTAGCAGCATTAACATCAGCAACGTCAGCAACGTCACCTGTCCACTCGTTGAAGCGGTAGTAACGGCCGCTTACAACCTCGAATGCTACTGCAGAGATCTCAAGCTCTGTGCCGGCCTCAACCTCAGTTGCAACGCCGTCAACAGTTACTGTGTATGTCTCAGTTGTGTCACCGCCATCATCGGGGATAGCACCGGTACCCTCATCGATGCACTCAGTAAGAGCTGCAGCAAGACCTGTGGAACCGATCTGGATGTTGGTGATGTAGGACTGAGCATTGTGCTGGAGAAGGATAGCGTGGTTATTTGTGCTGGGGAAGTGATAGTCAGAAGCGCTTGCTACGAGCTGGTTGTCCCAGAAGAGCATTGCTGTTTCAGCTTCGTTATCGAACATGAATACATATTCGTGCCATGTCTCAGTAGCGATCTGCTCAGCAGTAGCCTCTGTGTAGGAGTATGCATACTCATCAAGCTCTGCAACAGTCTGGGGATTCTGGTGAGATGCGGGATAGATAGCGAAGAACCATCTGTCCTCAACGTTAAGGAGACCTGCAAGAACGTAAACGCCGTTGCCGCCGCCGTATGTGCCGTCGCCGCCGAACCAGTTACCGAAGAATGTGTTGTAGGGGTTAGTGGAATCTACTTCACTTGTAAGGGGAAGGTTCTTGAAGTAAACCTCTGTAGCCTCTGTGTAGGATGTAGAATACTCATTAGCCTCGAAGTATGTACCTACCTGACCGTCGATTGTAAGGTCAAGAACGTTCTTGCCGGGGAATGTCTTGTTATCGAAGGAGTTCTTTGCAGAACCGTCCTCGTTCCAGTGCTTAACTGCGAGAGTGCCTGTGGGGTCAGTCTCTTCAGTGTATCTTGAGCCGTTGGGGTCAAGGTCTTCCCACTGGATGCAGAAGCCGCCTTCAGGATACCAACCCTGGTCCTGAATGGTGTTCTCTGTCTCAAGGAAGTCCCATCTTACGTATGCCTCATTGGAAGCGAGTACCTTTGTGAATTTTTCTCCGCAAACTACGCACTTAGCAGCAATAGCGCCGTCGCCACTGCCGTTAGGAATAGCCTCGGAAGAGAATGTGTTCTTATGGCCTGCAACGAAGCCTCTCTCATAACCACAGTCAACGCACTTTTCAGGTGCGATACATGTGGGCTCTGCAAATGTGTGCTCGCAGTTTACTGCGTCTGCATAGGACTCGCCTGTAAGAACGAGGCAGTTGGAACCGCCGCAGATCTGAGGCATGTCCTTAGTGTCGTAGTTGGTAAGACCGGAACCCCAGGAGAGGTAGGAGTTGTAGTCACCCTTACCCTTTGCTGTGTTGAAGAGAACCATAGCGAAACCGAGGTCGTCGCCTTCGCTTGCTTCATAACCGTCAGCAACGAGTGCCCAGGGGAGAGCGATCTCATAGCATACGTCAGCCTTGGGCAATCTGGGGTGTGTGCTGATGTCCTCTGCGTAAACAGATGCGTATGTTGTCTTCTCGGGCTCTTCGCTTGCGAGTGTCTCGTAGTAGGAGATGTTTGCGAATGTGTAGATAGTCTCTTCTTCGCCTTCTTCGTTTACGATGGTCTCGGGCCAGTATCTCTTGGATGCGTCACAAGCGTCTGTGTAGCCCTGGTCTGCATAAGAGAAGATGAAGTTACCGATAGAGGAATGTGTTTCCTCACCGTAGTTGTTTCTTTCTGCGGGTGTCCAAGGATATGTGCAGTTGAGAGTGTTGTCTGTATCGCCGTGGATCTCGGGATCGTAGGGATAGGAGTCAACAGCTGCATCGTATCCCTGACCGTTTACAACAGCGTTGGCGCCGTTGGGGTCGAGACGGAACTGAACAGCGTCGCCGTCCCAGTTGTCACCGGAGTTAGCGCTCTTGTTGTTCATAAGACCATCGGTATCGATGAACTCTACTGCCATATAGAAGTAGTCCTCGTCCCACATGAAGCGAACGTCATACTCAAGTCCGTCTGCGGGAGCCATTGATTTGTTGTTGCCGTCCTTGATCCAACGGTAGAAGGTGTTCTCTGCAGAGGGAACCTCAAAGAGAGAGTTGTTACCGTAAGCAAGGCCGCTGTCGGGAGCGAAATCACTGTCGATGTGGTAAACCTTTTCGGTCCACTCACCTTCGTCAATAATACCGTCGATGACAAGAGTACCAAGGTCGGGGTTACCTTCCTTTACGGTGTCGTAAAGGTAGTAGCCGTCGTCATCGTCTTCACTTGCGTGAACGATATTGGGGAATTCACCCCAGGTCTCATCGTAGATCACTGTGCCGCCGAAGTACTGTGCATCGATCTGCACGTTGTGTTCGTCGAGTGTTGCAGCGCTTGCTGTGGGTACAAACATGAATGTTGTAAGAAGCATAGCAGCTACAAGCACGAGAGAAATCGTCTTTCTCATTTTTATCCTCCTGAAATAAAATATTTTGCTCATACACGCAATGAGCCTTTGTACCATGATTATATCATTTTTCGTTGGCAATTTCAACTACCAATTGATAAATTGTAGAAGATTTTTTTACTAATCCTTCAAAGGCAGCAGTAAAAAAAGCCGACTGTTTGTCGGCTTTTTTCAAGATATACACTATCAAGTATCTTCGTTTTTCGGAAGCTCAATATTTTGTGTATTGATCTTTCCGTGGACCTTTTCAAAATACTGAACGTTCTGGCGGATCATGTGGAGCATATGGTTGTTCAGGTTATTATTTTCCTTTTGAGCCACAAAAATCAGCTTTTTATAGAGCTCAGAATCAATGCGGACGGAAAATTCCTCTTTTGTTTTCATTGTATCGTTTCCTTTCGTTGGGGTGGCTTTTTCTACAGTATATCACAAAAATACAAGCATTTCTATTGTAAGAAAAAGAAAAATGTGATAAAATCATAATAATTACAGTATTTGTGAGGTAAGTATGCTGACGACGGCTTATACAGCGGGTATTTTCGGTATAGATGGGTTTATTATCACCGTGGAATGCAACGCTTTTCAGGAAATACCTTCATTTGAGATAGTAGGTCTGCCCGATGCCGCTGTTAAGGAGGCAAAGCAGAGAGTTCAGGCGGCGGCCACAAACAGTGGGTATCGTATGCCCGAAATGGCTGTCACCATAAACCTTGCTCCCGCAGACGTGAAAAAGGAGGGCAGCGCCTTTGACCTTGCCATACTTGTCTCAATGCTCACTCTTTCAAGGATAATTCCCGGCGATGCTCCTTTGGAGGACTCCTGCTTTATAGGCGAGCTTTCCTTCTCAGGTGCCGTCCGCGGTGTGCGCGGCGTGCTTCCCATGGTGATGGCGGCCAGGGATGCCGGCAAAAAATACGTTTTTGTTCCTGAAGCAAACGCCCCCGAGGCAGCTGTGGTAAGCGGTATTTCTGTTTTTGGGGTATCAAGTATCTGTGACGTGGTTGATCACTTCAATAAGACCGCGGCGCTTGAGCCAAAGAAAAGTACAACTGATGAGTTTGCGCTTCTCTGCAACAGCGGCCTTGATTTCTGTGACGTTAAGGGGCAGGAAAGGGCCAAGCGAGCTATGGAGATCGCCGCGGCGGGAGGACACAATATACTTCTCATAGGCCCGCCCGGTTCCGGCAAGAGTATGCTTGCCAAGAGGCTTCCGTCCATACTTCCGCCCATGACCTTTGAGGAGGCGCTGGTGACAACAAAGATCCATTCTGTTTCTGGTCTTCTCGGAGAGGGGCAGTCACTTGTTGCCATCCGTCCATTCAGAAGCCCCCACCATACTCTTTCCGCTACCAGCCTTGTGGGAGGCGGCAAGAATCCCGCTCCCGGTGAGATATCCATAGCTAACAACGGTGTTCTGTTTCTCGATGAGCTGCCGGAGTTTCCCAAAAACGTATCGGAGAGCCTGCGTCAGCCCCTTGAGGACGGCAAGGTCACAATAACGAGAACGGCAGGCAGAGTCACATTCCCTTCAAGCTTTATGCTGGTGGCGGCAATGAACCCCTGTAAATGTGGTTATTTCGGTTCTCGCTCAAAGCAATGCACCTGCAAAAAGGAGGATATCAAGCGTTATCTGGCTAAGATAAGCGGTCCCCTTCTTGACAGAATAGATATTCAGGTTGAAATGCCCGCTCTGGAATACGAAGAGCTTTCAAGAAAAGGCGTGGGAGAGGCCTCCGAAAAGGTGAGAGATCGAGTATGCGCTGCCCGCGAGAGGGCGAGAGAGAGATTTGAGGGTACCTCCATCACCTGCAATGCTCAGATGCAGTCGGCACAGATAAGAGAGCACTGCGGCCTTGACCCCGCGGGAAATACCATACTCAAAAAGGCCTTTGAAAATATGGGTATGTCTGCCCGCGGATATGACAGGATACTTCGCGTTGCCCGTACCATAGCCGATCTTGATGGATCGGAAAAGGTGCTTGCAAAGCACGTGGCAGAGGCGGTACAGCTTCGTAGCCTTGACAGAAAATATTGGTAAAAAGCAAAGGATGTTTAAAATGGAAAATTTTGAAAGATACTTTCTTCACGAAAAAAAGATTCATCTTGAGAATATCAGCTATGAGACTGTAAAGCCCGAGGGCAAGATCACCCAGGTGAAGCTTGGGGTAAAGGACACCATCGTGGCACAGCTTCTCAAAAACGGCGTTAAGATAAACTTTAACCGTGCAGTCAATTTTGATCCTGAGGGAATCTTTTCCCTTTCAGTTACCTTCAGTATGATGATGATCTTCGATGCCTCCACCGCAGGTGAGGTGGATTGGAAGAGCACCGATATCGCAGGTGAGTTCAGAAACAGCTGCCCCCATCTTCTGACGGCGCTTATGTCACGCACCTCGCTTATGATCGCACAGATCACCGCTGCAGGAGGACAGAATCCCTTGGTGACACCTGCTTCCCCCGTGCCTGCACCCGCACAGGAATAAAAGTGATCTGTATGGCATCCAAAAGAACTATTATCAAAATACAGTATGATTCCCCGGTTATACTGACCTTATCCCTGCTTTGTCTGCTATCCATGTGTGTCAATTAATTAACGAATAATGCGGCACAGGGGTTGCTTTTCAGCGTTTACCGCTCGTCCTTTACGGACCCGCTTACATATGTGCGCCTTTTCACTCACGTTCTCGGTCATGCGGATATCGGTCATTTTCTCGGTAATATCTGTCTTGTTCTTGTTCTCGGTCCCGTGGTGGAGAGCAGATATTCAAGCAAAAGGCTTTTTTGGGCAATTGTCGTTACCGCTCTTGTGACAGGTCTTGTTCACATAGCCATTTTTTCGAAGGTGGCTCTTCTCGGAGCTTCGGGGATCGTGTTTATGCTTATTTTCCTTTCCTCCGTTTCAGGCATCAGGGGAGGAAATATTCCCGTTTCCCTTATCCTTGTGGCTGTGATATATCTGGGGCAGGAGGTATTAGATATGTTTTTGAGTGACAATATCTCTCAGCTTACTCATATCGTTGGTGGCCTTTGCGGAATAGTTATGGGCTTCAGAATGGCAAAAAAGAGAAGATAACCCCGATTTTTTGGTTACAAAACATAGTAAAACGCAAAAAATTAATAAAAAGTTGTTCAGGTTGTTGACTTGTACACTGTTAAAATGTTATAATGAAACGTAGCAAAATTATTTTTGGGCCTGATTCTATTTCAACCACAAAGAAGTGAAAGGGCATGATTTTAATAACTCCGTTACAAAAAACGTATGAGGAGGGGCAACCGTGACACCTAAGTATATAATGATTGCCTCATCCAAGGGCGGAGTCGGTAAATCCACAGCCGCTTTGGGCATTGCCCGTGCTTTCCGTGATCTTGGGAAAAGAGTACTGGTCTCAGACCTTGACTTCGGTAACGCCAGCCTCGATATGCTTTTCGGGGTACAGGACAGCGTTGTCGGTACGATACAGGACGTTTGCCTTGGCAGATGCTCCGTTGAAAAGGTGCTTATCGATATTGGGGGAGAGGGAAAAAGACCTCTCTTCAGAAGAAAGAGAAGACACAAGGTTGAGCAGGCGGGTGCTATGTGGCTCCTTCCCTCATCAGCAGGCGGAGGGGATTGCACTCCCGGAACTGTTGGCGAGCTTTCTCTTGACAGCGGGGATATTTGTAACGCAATTCTTGATGCGGCGAAGCACGTTAATGCCGACCACGTTATAATAGATACAGGTGCGGGAGTCAATTCTCCTGCCGCCGTGGCCGCCGCCGTTGCCGATACGGCACTTGTGGTTGCGGGCCAGATGCCCGTTTCTCTTCGCTCTGCTCAGACCACGGCAGAGAGGCTTGCTTCATACGGCGTTTCGGATATTCGCCTTGTGGTCAATTCCTTTGATCCCCGCGGGGTGATCCTTGAGGACAGAAAGGGCCTGCTCGGCGTCATCGATGAGGCGAGAGCTCCTCTTGCGGGTGTTATTCCTTATGATTATGCTTTGATGCTTACTCATGAGGGCATCTACGCAGACAAGGGCGATGCGGATATGGCCTTTTATAATATCGCCGAGAGGCTTCTCGGTGAGAGCATTCCCCTGTTTTACGGTATTAAAAAGTTAAGAAGATTAAAAAATAAGATCTGTCTCTGAAAATAAAGGGAGGTATTTATGGAAATAGCAATTATCGCAGACGATTCCAAGAAAGAATTAATGACTCAGTTCTGTATCGCATATTGTAATATACTTGCGAAGCATAACATTTGCTCCACCGGTATTACGGGCAAGTATATCTCTGATGCTACCGGGCTCAAGATCGAAAAGCTTCTTTCGGGCGCCCACGGCGGTGTTCAGCAGATCGCATCCCGCGTTTCTTATAACGAAATAGACGTTGTGCTGTTTTTCAGAAATTCCGATCCCGGATCATTCTCCAGCGAGGAGGACGATGCTCTTCTGAGAATGTGTGATATGCAGAACGTTCCCGTTGCTACCAATATTGCAACGGCAGAGGTATTAGTCTGCGCCCTTGATCGCGGAGACCTTGACTGGAGAGAGATCGTAAATCCCTCCTCCCCCCTCAATAAAAACAAGAGAGTCCACTACTGAGAGTAGGAGACTGCGGCAAGGGCTTTTGTTGCAGTCTCTTTTTCATAGAGAAAGCGAGAAGTATTTTGGCAAAAATTAAGATTCTGGCACTTGGTGATGTGGTCGGTGCTTGCGGCGTTCAGTATCTTTCCGGCGGAAAGCTTCGCAGAATGAGGGATACCCTGGGGGCTCAGATGGTTATCGTCAACGGCGAAAACTCCGCTGTAGGTAACGCCCTTTCCCCCGACAGTGCAGAGGCCCTTTTTGAAGCCGGTGCCGACGTTATCACCGGCGGAAACCACACCTTAAAGAAAAAGCAGGTATACGACTACCTTGATAATCACAATATGGCTATCCGCCCCGCAAACTATCCTGCAGATGCACCCGGAGACGGATACTGCATTGCAGATTGCATGGGATGGAGAGTTCTGGTAATTAACCTTCTCGGCACTACGTTTATGGACAGCTTGGACAGCCCATTTAAGGTGGCAGATTCCATTCTGCAGAGAAATGCGGGAAGATATGACGTGTGTCTTGTGGATATACACGCAGAGGCGACCAGCGAAAAGCTGTGCCTTGCAAGATATCTTGACGGAAGAGTGGGAGCTGTGTTCGGCACCCACACCCACGTGCAGACCGCAGACGCCTGCGTCCTCAAGGGTGGAACCGGATATATCACCGATCTGGGCATGACAGGCTCCGGGGCGGGGGTTCTCGGTGTGAAGACCGAGTGCATAATTCATAAGTTTACTGTCCGCACACCTGTGTATTTCGAGCCCGCAGAGGGAGAAGCGGCAGCTCACGGAGCTCTTTTTACTCTCGATACTTCAACAGGCCTTTGTACCGAGGCAGTAGCAGTTTCATTCTGATCAGGAGAAATAATATGTTAGCATCACAGCTTAAAGAATACGTGCTTGAAGGCGGTGCCGATGAGGCTCTCGTAAGAGACTGCGCCGCAGTAAAGGAAAATACAGAAAAGAAAAGAGAGAGAATATCAGCAGCAATTGAAAGCTTCATTTCTCTTTACGGTGACAGAGAGGCTTCTCTTTTCTCCGTTGGCGGCAGAAGCGAGATATCCGGAAACCATACGGATCATAATAAGGGTAAGGTGCTTTGCGCAGCAGTTGACCTTGATATTATTGCAGTTGCCTCTCCCACCGAGGACGGTACGGTCACTGTAAAGAGCGAGGGCTTTGAGGCAGACGTTGTAAGGGCAGACGAGATCGACTCACCAAACGAAAGCAGGCGATTTACGTCTGCATCAATTATCGCAGGCATGGAGAGGGCATTTCTTGACAGAGGACTCAGGACGGGTGGCTTTGTTGCATATACCGTATCCAACGTGCTGAAGGGTTCGGGTCTTTCTTCATCCGCTGCATTTGAGGTAATGATCGGAAATATCATAAACCATCTTTATAACGGCGGTACCGTTGAGAATACGGAGATCGCCAAAATGGCTCAGTTTGCGGAAAACGTGTATTTCGGTAAGCCCTGCGGACTTATGGACCAGATGGCCTGCGCTGTGGGCGGATTTATCTATATAGATTTCAAGGATCCTGCCTCTCCCATTATCGAGAAGCAGTCCTTTGACCTCTCTGAGGCGGGATACAGCCTTTGCATCACTGATACGGGTGGAAACCATGCGGATCTTAACGAGGACTACGCCTCAGTTCCCGCAGAAATGAAGGCGGTAGCGGCATATTTCGGGAAAGAGGTCCTGAGAGACGTTACTCTTGCAGAGCTTCTTGAAGGTGCATCAGATATAAGAGAAAAGCTCGGAGACAGACATCTTCTCCGCGCCTTCCATTTCATTTCCGAGAATGAGAGAGTAACAAAGCAGGCAAAGGCTCTTTCCGAGAACGATACGAAGACCTTCCTCCGACTTGTCACGGAATCCGGCCTTTCAAGCTACAGATATCTGCAGAACGTTTATACCGTAAAGAACGTAGGTGAGCAGGGACTTTCCCTTGCTCTCTGCCTTTCCGAAATGTTCCTCGGGGAGCGCGGCGGCGCGTGGCGTGTCCACGGCGGCGGATTTGCGGGTACCGTTCAGGCCTTTGTTCCCACAGAGATAACGGGAGAATACAAGGCGTTTATGGAAAATACCTTCGGAGAGGGAAAGTGCCACGTCCTGAAGGTTCGCAATGGCGGCGCTGTAAGGCTTGTCTGATATGAGTAACAATAAAAAGAAGCAGCCTCTTGCTCCGGGAGAAACCATACTCCTTATAGCTAACTTCATATGGATGCTGGCACTTTATTATGCATGCATATATTTCGGCGAGCGGACGGGCCTTGTGTGGCCTTATCAGCTTTGCACGGGAGCTTATGCGGCAGCGGTGATCATCCTGCCTGCCGTTTCTGCGTATCTTTCGGGTAAGATCGTGTCAAAAAACGGCTCCGAGGAGCGTACAGACGAGCAAAAAAAGCTTTCCCGCACCCTGATTTTGTGGGTGATGCCCCTTATTGCAGTTTTACTTATTGACATTTTGGACCTTTTTGTAGTAGAATACTTTAAAAAGATACTTTTTGTATAAAAAAGTGAAAGAATGGAGAAGGTTATGAATTTACCCAATAAATTAACGGTTCTGCGTATTTGCCTCGTTCCCGTCTTTATGATCGTGATGATGGCACCTATTCCCTTCCTCAAGGATAATCTTGTGGTGACAGGTCTTATCGCTGCAGCACTCTTTATCGTAACAAGCCTTACCGATATGCTGGACGGTAAGATTGCAAGAAAGTACAACCTTATTACTGATTTCGGTAAGTTTATGGACCCTCTTGCAGATAAGTTTATGGTTTTCGGAGCAATGCTCTCAATTATCTACAGATATGAGGCTATCCGTCCCGTATTCATCTGGGCGGCGGCTATCGTAATGTTCCGCGAGCTTGCGGTGACCTCCCTCCGTCTCGTTGTAAGCGGTAAGGAGGGTCTCGTTGTTGCGGCAAGCTGGCTCGGTAAGATTAAAACAGTCCTTCAGATCGTTTGCATCGTAACAGTCCTTGTTGAGCCTGCAATCGCAAAGCTCATTCCCTTCTTTGAGTGCAATCTTCTTTCCTATGTGACAATGGTGGCAATGCTCGTTATGACCCTCTGGTCCGGCATCGACTACCTCAAGTCTTATTGGAAGTTTATAGATCCCACGAAATGATTGAAAGCTCCTCCTCCCTTTTGGGGAGGAGTTTTTTCTTGTAAAGAGTGGATAAAAATCGTAGTTTGAAGAGTGAGGAAGATGCAAAACCTTTTTTGAAAAAAAGGTTCTGCACTCCAAAAAACTTAAAAAAAAAGAATAAAAAACCAAAAATATTCCTTTTTTCAAGGTTTTTTGGGGGGCGTGGGGG
>JAFXFQ010000066.1 GCA_017520365.1 Clostridia bacterium | reverse complement strand
TTTTTCAAACTTTTTTTGAAGTTTTTTAAAGTTTTTTATGACCTTCGGTTTCCTGCGGCCCGCCTTGGCTCTCACCTCATCGGCTTGCTTAGTATACACTATCGTTCCCCCTTTGTCAACTCCTTTTTTTAACTTTTTTCGAGTATTTCCATCATTTTACAAGTACGTTATTTTGTTAAATAATCAAAGCCTGTTTTTGTTCAATCTGCATAAACAGAAGTAATGCCAAGATACTCCTCCAGGCAGAGACCGCTGTTATAGACTGACGTTGCCACATCCACTCCCAGGTAGCGTACGTGCCAGGGCTCGTACATATAGCCGGTTATACTTTCTTTATTTTCGGGATATCTGATAATGAAACCGTATTTATAGCAATTTTCCTTGAGCCACTTTCCTTCTGCTGTCTGTCCAAAGGACTGTTCAAGTGAGTTAAGGTCAAATGCCAGTCCCGTCTGATGTTCAGAATGCCCGGGGCGTGCGGAATATCTGTCTGCCTCAGCCTGTCCGTCTCTTGCAACGTAATTATTATATATTGAAGCCTGAGAACTGTACGATCTGAAACCAGATACAACGTAAAGAGTTATACCGTCACCAGCCGCTGCTGCGATCATCTGATCGAGAGCTGCCTGAGCGGCAGGATCAATGCCCGGATTATAGTTAGAAGGAAGTGCATAAGTCTTATTTGCGATAAGAATACCGTCTATATACGTTCTCTCGTCTGTTGGTGCTGTTACTTTAACTCTAACCTCAGCTTTTACCTCAGGGTTATCCTTACTTGTTACGGTTACGGTACACTCGCCCTCGGAGACACCGGTTATATTTCCGTAGCTGTTTACGGTTGCAACGGAAGTATTACTGCTTTCCCACAATTCGCTCTTATCGGTTGCATTTTCGGGAAGCATGGTCACCCAAGGCATATCCGACGCTCCCACCTCAATAGCAACCTCGTACTTATCGAGGGTTATTGATTCAACCAAGACCACACCATCCGGAACCTCTGCCTCATTTTCATTTGGATCAAGAGTTTCCGAAGGATCGTCTTCGGTCTCATCGGCGAGAACCGTTACCTTAACGGTCGCAGAAACCTCAGGGTTATCCTTACTGGTAACGGTTACCATGCATTCACCCCTTGAAACACCGGTTATTTCGCCGTAATAATTAACTGTTGCGACAGATTCATCGCTGCTTTTCCATTCCTCACCCTTATTCTCAGCCTCCTCGGGAAGCATAGTCACCCAAGGCATATCTGTTTCTCCAACCTTTATATTTACTTCGTATTTATCAAGCGTGATAGACTCCACCCGAACATGACCCGGCTCGGTGTCAGGTGCATCAGTTACACTACCGGTATTGTTATCAGTCTCGGTAGGGTCTTTCTTATCAACAGAATTACTCTCTGTTTCCTTATCGGAGTCTACATCATCGCTTGCATGTGTTTCATCATCACCAAGGGTTATTTCGGGAATAGTATCTTCTGTATCAATGTCAGACTTTTTTCCGCACGCGGCAAGCATCTGCGCTGTCATTGCCAAAGCAAGAAGGACCATTAATATTTTTTTCATATCACACCTCTTATTATAATGAAAGAATATGATCGATTATCTCGGATATATATGTTATTTTACGTTCTGCGGAGTCCCATACCGCGCGAGGGCCGTTGGCCATGGCACAGCCATGATATGCCTTAAGCATCTGTATATCGTTATAGTTATCGCCTGCGGTATATATCTTATCCTTTTCAATGCCATACATTTTTGCGGCATAATCAACTGCGACAGCTTTATTGATGCCCGCCGGAGGCATATCTATTGCTCTGTTATTTGGGAGCGGGGTTATTATATGAGAAAACCTTTTATTTAGCTCCTCGGCCACAGCGCAAGACTCTTCAATAGAATGATAACCAACGTTTATGCTTGTGTATGTCGGAAACTCAAGCGCTTTTTCCACAGTTATGGGAGACGTGAACTCGGGAACAAGATCTCCTCCGATATCAACGTTATATGATTCTTTGCCGATATCAAGGCAAAGATATCTTGCACCCGTTTCTCTGAAAAAGTCAGCCAGAGGAGGAAGAGTCCTCATATCTATTCTTTTATCGAATATTAAAGACTCATCGGGATAAGCGGCATAGGCTCCGCTCATTATCATAAAGAAATCCATATCATGGAAGTCCATCGTATCAAACACGTCAATTGCAGACTGATAGCTTCTGCCAGACACGATAACAAACTTATTCCCCGCTTCTCTGAAGCGGCGAATAGCTGCACGGTCCTCATCACGTATCCAACCTACGTTTGACCAGAAGCAGATGGTATTATCAAAATCGCTGCAAAGCAAATATCCGGACATTTTAACCTCTTAATCACAAACAAGGAATGCGCCAATTCGTATTGCGCAGCCCTCAGATTCTTCTTCTTTCTTCTCTGAAACTCTGAGACAGAGCACATGCTCTTTTCTCTCAAGATCATCTGTCAGCATCATTCTGTGGGCACGGTTAAAGTTTTTACAATAAAAATCCCAGGATGACACGTGCTTCCAATCGCCGCCGTCAACCGAATACTCAATATCTCCGGAATCCTTTGCCATCATCCAATAAAGGCCGAGGCGGATACCTGTGAATCTGAATCTGAGCTCGGCTCCGGGAGCTGTTGCCTCATAGTAATGAGGATAACGGTCACAAAGGGATTTCTCAACAAAGCTCCATCCCTCACCGAAGTTCGCTTCCTTTGCATCCACAAGATGTGCACCAACATAAGATCTTTCACCAAAAAGGGATCTGGGCAATTCTCTCTCGAAAAGGCATTCAGCATCGGAAGAAAGAGCTTCTTCAAGGCGAGAGATAACAACGTCTGCATAGATCGAATACCCCTCATCATTGGGATGAACGGTATCTACAGTATATGTATTCCAATCACCGCCTGCAAGGTGCACTCTGC
>JAFXFQ010000065.1 GCA_017520365.1 Clostridia bacterium | reverse complement strand
TACCACCGGATCAAAGGCGAATAACTCCGAGATCGCACACCTTGTTGTGGACGTAAAGGCAGAGCTTGAAAAGATCCGAGAGCAGATACAGAATATTGAGTAAAGGTCTTAGATATGAAGTTTATCAATATAGGATTTAATAACATGATAGCCAGAGACCGTATCGTGGCACTTATCAGCCCCGAGTCGGCCCCCGCAAAGCGCCTTGTACAGGATGCTAAGGATACGGGACGCGCCATCGACTGCACCAGCGGCAGAAGAACGAGATCCGTGATCATAACGGACAGCGACCACATCATCCTTTCTTCAATACAGACAGAAACGATCACCGCCCGTATTGCAGGCGAAGCAGGAAACGAGGATGAAAATGAGCAATAAAGGATCACTTATAGTAATTTCAGGCCCCTCCGGCAGCGGAAAGGGAACAGTTGTTAAGGCCCTGAAGGAGCTTATGCCTTCTATCGGTGTTTCCGTGTCTGCCACTACCCGTGCTCCCAGAGAGGGCGAGATGGACGGTATTGATTACTACTACATAAGCCACGCCGAGTTCGAAAAAATGATCGAAAACGGTGAGGTGCTGGAGTATACTACATATTGCGGAAACTACTACGGTACTCTTGCAAGAGAGGCTGAGAGAATAACGGGCGAGGGACGCGACCTTATCCTGGAGATAGAGGTTGACGGCGCAGGACAGATCAAAAAGAAATTTCCCGATGCCGTTACGGTAATGCTTATTCCCCCTTCACTTTCTATCCTTGAGACGCGTCTTCGCGGAAGAGGAACAGAGAGCGAGGAGGTAATCAAGAGCCGCCTTGACCGCGCCTGCCAGGAGATCGGTTGCGCCTACGATTATGACTACGTCGTAGTCAATGAGGATGGCGGAGTCGAGGCATGCGCGAGACTCATAAAAAGGATCATCAAGGCAGAAAACAGCCGCTCTGCTAAAATGAAGCACATAATAGATAATTTTATAGATAGATAAAAGGAGAAAAAATATGATCACACCTTCTATTACAGATCTTACAAAAAACGAGTTCAACAGATATACTCTTTCCATCGCAACAGCAAAGTGCGCCAGAATGATCACAGATGAATATGTTCGTCAGAGAGAGATCGCAGAGCACAGAATTGCAAATAAGGAAACAGATAAGAGCATCGCATCTATGATCAACCGTGAGTACAGAGATGAAAAGGCAGTAAAGGTTGCCGTTAATAAGCTCTATAAAAAGGATTTCGTTATCGTTGGCTACACCGATAAGGATATCGTTGAGGAAGAAAGCGCCGAGGAAGCTGACGACGCTGAATAATAAACCGCTATAAGGTTGACCACCATAGAAAGTATCATATCTATGGTGGTCTTGCATTTTTAATTTTTGAAAGGGGGAATAGCTTTGGAAACGGAAATGCAGGTCTGTCCGTATTGCACCGTGCGCATACTAGACGTGCCGTACCATCTTGATGCGGATTACGATTATTATATTCCGCCAAGCCTTGCTCCCCTTGCAAAGGTGGGTGCTTTTGTGTCCGTCCCCTTCGGCAGGTCAAACAGAAAGACCGCCGCTGTTATCACCTCTCTCAAAAAAGAGTGTGAGTACGAGCACATAAAGCCGATAACAGATATCCCCGATATCGGTGAGTCGATGACAGAGGATGAAGCACAGCTTTGCCGCTTCCTTTGCGATTTTACTCTGTGCTCCTATGGAGAAGCTGTTAAGACAGTAGTGCCCGCCACTATGCTCATCACAATGAATGAGTATTATTCGGTAACGGACAGCGAAAAGGGAATGGATAAGCTTTCTCAAAAGGCCCTGCTGTTTTATTCCTATGTGAAAACAAGAGAAAGAGTCTCCGCTCAAACAATGAAAAATAAGTTCGGCGAGGAAAGCACAGTCATTGCCCAAAGTCTTGTCAGGCTGGGGCTTTTGACAAAGGAAAGCCGGATCAAGGAGACCTCAAATATTAAATACGTAAAATATGTTAAGCTTTGCGAAGGGATCGGCGACGTGGAGGCGCTGTGCTCCAAAATGCGAAGCCCTGTGCAGGCACAAATAATTAGGCTCTTGTCTAAAACCGGCAGAATAACCTCAGATGAGCTTTTTGTCAGAATAGAAAAAAGTGCCTACCCACAGCTCACAGCCCTTGAAAAGAAAGGGCTCGTGGATATAACAAAGGAAGAGATCTACAGAGATCCGTATTTCGACAATCGCCAAATAGAGCCTCCCAAGGAGAGCCCGCTTTCCGATGAGCAGAGAAAAGCTGTGGATACCCTGACGGCTCTTTATGAGGTAGATGAGCCAAAGGCTGCGTTGCTTCACGGTGTTACGGGAAGCGGAAAAACGAGAGTCATCAAGGAAATGATAGATAGGGTAACGAAGGATAATAAGGGCGTTATCCTACTGGTCCCCGAAATATCACTTACCCCCCAGACCGTCGGCTATTTCTGCGCTCAGTATAAGGATAGGGTGGCGGTGATCCACTCAAGCCTTTCCAAGGGAGAACGCTTTGATGCGTGGAAAAGACTTCGCCGCGGAGATGCCGATATTGTTATCGGTACCCGAAGCGCCATATTTGCACCTGTTCAAAATCTCGGTATGATAGTAATAGACGAGGAACAGGAGCATACCTATAAATCTGATACAGACCCCAAATACCTTGCTCACGATGTAGCAAGATTCAGAGCCGGCAAAACGGGCTCGCTGATGCTTTTGTCCTCGGCGACTCCGTCCTTCAATTCCTATCAAAAAGCAAAAACGGGCGCGTATACCTTGGTGGAGATGAAGGAGCGATACGGCGCGGCAAGGCTTCCTGAGGTGGTTATCAGCGATATGAGATTTGAGGGCGATGCAGGCAATGTGTCTCCCATAGGTACAGTTCTCTTAGAAAGCCTGAGGGATACATATAATAGAGGCAAGCAGTCGATAGTGTTTCTGAACAGAAGAGGATATAACTCCGCCGTTTCCTGCCGAGTGTGCGGTGAGGCGGTTACCTGCCCCTCCTGCTCTGTCTCACTGACGTATCACACCACTCAAAGCCTTGACCACACAGAGGATGCCGGTGAGTATTTCAGAATGAGAGTGCGAAGGGGAATGCTGTGCTGTCACTATTGCGGCTATAAGACCCCAGTTCCGGAAAGATGTCCCTCCTGCGGAGCCGAGCATTTCAAGTTTGTGGGCTGCGGTACACAAAGAGTGGAGGAGGAGCTGAAAGGAGCCGTCCCCGAAGCCAAAATACTCCGAATGGATATGGATACCACATCTCAAAAGGGCTCCCACTCCGAAATACTTGAAAAATTTCGCGAGAAAAAGGCAGATGTCCTTCTGGGTACACAAATGGTCACAAAGGGTCACGATTTTCCGTCAGTTACCTTGGTGGGAGTTATGAATGCAGATGCAAGCCTGTTTCTCGATGATTACAGAGCATCGGAAAAGACGTTTTCTCTTCTCACTCAGGTCATAGGCCGTGCAGGAAGAGGCGATGATGCAGGCGTTGCCGTTGTGCAGACCCTTAATCCCGACAGCGAGGTCATCCGACTTGCAGCCGCGCAGGATTATAAGACCTTCTTCGAGAGGGAAATAAAGCTGAGACGGGCACTGGTGTTCCCGCCGTTTTGCGATATTGCCTTGCTGACCCTGTCGGGCACAGACGAAGCCCTCCTGACGGCAAGTGCCGCCAAGGCAGGGGAGCGCATCCGCGAGCTTTTGAAGGGCGAGTACAGCGACGTGGAGGCAGTAGTCTTCGGCCCCTTTGAGGCACCCGTGTATAAGATACAGAATAATTGCAGAATGCGCTTTTGCATTAAGTGCAGGCTGAATAAAAGATCCCGAAGCCTCATAAAGCGAATTCTTTTTGAGTTCGGTAAATCGGTTAAAAATATTTCCATAACAGCGGACCTTAATCCGTCCTCGCTGTAAATAAGAAAGGATAAAAATATGGCAATTCTTAATATAGTAAAAGAGGGAGACTCCGTTCTCCGCGGTAAATGCAGAGAGGTGACAGAAATCACCCCCAGAATCATCACACTTCTTGACGATATGGCAGAAACTCTTCATGATGCAGACGGCTGCGGCCTTGCGGCACCTCAGGTGGGTGTTCGCCGCCGTATTGCCCTTG
>JAFXFQ010000064.1 GCA_017520365.1 Clostridia bacterium | reverse complement strand
TTTTTCAAACTTTTTTTGAAGTTTTTTAAAGTTTTTTATGACCTTCGGTTTCCTGCGGCCCGCCTTGGCTCTCACCTCATCGGCTTGCTTAGTATACACTATCGTTCCCCCTTTGTCAACTCCTTTTTTTAACTTTTTTCGGTTTTTTTGTCATTCTATGCATATGTTAACATAACACAATTCAGTACAGGCGCGTATGTTTATTTTGCACAAAACCCTTTTAGGTATATACATCCATTCCTTCGGGAACAATACAAGAAACTATACTTGGAGAGGCAATACATGGTTACGGTTTTCATTCGAACGCTACTTATTTATTTCATTCTTATCATATCCATGAGGCTGATGGGCAAGCGCCAGGTAGGCGAGCTTCAGCTTTCAGAGCTTATAGTAACGATAATGCTTTCTGATTTTGCCGCCACTCCCATATACGAAACTGACATCCCCTTCTCCTACGCTATTATACCAATACTTCTCCTTCTTTCCGTGGAGGTGATCCTTTCCTTTATTATACTTCACGCACCCAAGCTGAAGATCCTCCTCGGCGGGAGACCAAGCCTTATAATAAGGAAAGGTATTCTCGATCAAAAGGAGCTGGCAAGGCAGCGGATGTGCATAAGCGAGCTGATCAGCTCCCTTCGGCAGCAAGGCATTGCGGACATCAACAATGTCGAATATGCAATTCTTGAGGAAAACGGTAAGCTATCCGTTTTCGAAAAGGCAGAAAAAAAGCCCCCGAGCGCAGAATGCTCGGGGATCGATATATGTGAACCGGGGATATCTCACTCGCTCATTATTGACAGGAACATAATCGCCCGCAATTTGGAAAACGCGGGATGGACCGAGGGGCATCTGAAGGACGAGCTGAGAAAGCTACAAAAAAGCCCCAGGGACGTTCTTTTATTCTCTGTCAATGACTGCGGAGAGACCACTATTATATATAAGGAAGAGCAATGAAATCATTTTTAGCCGGACTCATCACCCTCGCACTGCTCATCACTGCTGTTTGCGTGAACACGTTTTACATTATAAAAAAAACGGACGGACTCATTAGGTCACTGGAAAGGCTGCCTTTAGAATGCAGCGAAGCCGACACCACTGCATTTTCGGAGGAATGGGAGAGCTCAAAGGCTTGGATCGCTCTTACCGTTCACCGCGAAAATGTAGACGAGATCGACTACACCTTAGAGCTTTTAAGGCTTCACTGCAGAAGCGGCAACAAGGAGGGATATCTTTCTGCAAGGCAAAAGCTTCTCTGCATAGCAGAGCGGCTCAGGGAGACAGAATCCTTCTCGCTGAGCCGCATCTTTTGATTATCTGAAAACTTCGCCGTTTGCCTTATAGAACTGCTTACGCATTATTGTATGGTAGCCGCTATCGCCCTCATCGAGGACACGGAGAGCCACCTTCGCAATGTATTCGGGGTTGAGATAATTGGTATTATCTGCACAGGTGAACACTCGGATCTTCATACCGTCCTCTGTTCTCTCAAAGGTCAAGTCCTTGAAGAATGGTGAAATATCCACCTCTTTTTCGCTGGATTTGGTCTTTTTGAGAATGGCAACGGGAGCGGTGAATGCCTTTTCAAGCTCATTTTCCGCATTTTCGCAAGCTCTGCATTTAAATGTTATCTCATTCTCCGCCCAAGCGATCTCCTTAAAGTGAGAATCAGATGTATATACCTCAAGGATCTCGATACCATCGGGCATTGCATTCTTCAGCCTTTCAAAAACAACGCTATCGGGGACATCCTCCATAAGCTTGATCCTTGCAAGCTCGTTTTCTCCGCCGCATCCAACGGAAAGAGGTGAAGCAAAGGTGAGCTTGGGGATAGGATTGAAGCCCTCGGTATAATAGAGGGGAAGCTTTGATTTTACAAGGCCTCTCATAACAGCACGGTTGATATCGAGATGAGAGACATACGTAAGGGCTCCGGATTCACGGAATCTGAACTTCACGGCCTTAACCGGCTTTTTGGATGGGTTCTTTGCAGCACCCGCTCCTCTGCCATCTCTTTTTCCATCATCCTCAGGGACCTTTATCTCGCTGAGCTTTACATTCTGGCCGAGATACTCCGCCTCTTCCTCGATATGTCCGGGGCACCAGCGGCACTCTTCGGGAGATGCAAGGCAATTTGCTCCGCAGGCCGAGTATTTTTCCTTACAGGAGGGAGTTGTTGCCGCCTCGCGCGCCTTATGGCGCTCGCGGATAAGGAACGCTTTGGAAACGCCGCAATCGATCATATCCCAAGGCAAAACCTCCTCGTCTGCCATTTCACGGTTTGCAAAGAATGCGGGGTCTACGCCTGTGGCCTCAAAAACGTCCATCCACTTATCGTAATCGAAAATTTCCTCCCACGCATCAAAGGTCATGCCACGCTTAACAGCCTCTTCCAGAGCCTTACCAAGTTTTCTGTTTCCCCTTGCAAACACCGCTTCAAGGCGAGACACCTTGGCATCGTGGTAATTACATTTGATCTTTCTGTCGGTAATGGAGGAAAGAAGCGTCTTCTGCTTTTCCTGAAGCTCCTCTGCCGTATTCTGGCGCTCCCACTGGAAGGGGGTGAAGGGTTTGGGTATAAAGCAAGCCACGCTGAGGGTCGCCTGAGGCTGGCGCTTTTTATTTGCACCGGGTGTTCTGTAATACTCCTCGATGACGTTTTTCGCCAGCTTACCGATGCCAACGATATCCTCATCCGTCTCATAAGGGAGACCGTTCATAAAGTAAAGCTTTACCTGATTTTTACCCGCCGAGAATGCGACTCCGGCGGCACGGAGGATATCTTCCTCCGTTACATTTTTATTGATAACGTCTCGAAGCCTTTGGCTGCCCGCCTCAGGTGCAAAGGTCAGAGTGCTTGATCGCACCGTTGATATTTTCGCCATAAGCTCCTTTGTGAAGCTATCGGCTCTGAGGGACGGCAAGGAGAGATTGATTCTCTCATCATCTGTCCACTCCAGGAGCTTATCCGTAAAAGTATTAACCTTGGAATAATCGGAAATGGAAAGACAGCACATGGATATTTCATCATAACCGGAATTATCTGCGATAATTCTCGCCTGCTCTGCAAGAACGTCGGGAGATTTTTCTCTGACAGGACGGGTCACAAAGCCTGCCTGACAAAAGCGGCATCCGCGGATACATCCTCGGAACACCTCAAGGACTATTCTGTCATGCACGGTCTCTATAACCGGAAGAACGGGCTTCAGAGGGACGTACGCATCGTTAACGTTTCTGACGATCCTTTTCTTTACTGTTTTGGGGACATCCTCAAATTTGGGGTCTATGGCTTTTATGGTACCGTCATCATTATAGGACACGCTGTAAAGAGAAGGCACGTAGAAGCCCTCCAGGTGGGATGCCTCTCTGAGGAAGCCCTCCTTTGTATATGTGCCCTTTTTCTTCATATCTATATAGAGGCGGCACAGCTCGGGGAGCGCTTCCTCGCCCTCTCCGATAGAGAATATATCTACAAAGTCTGCCATAGGCTCGGGGTTATATGCACAGGGACCGCCTGCGAGGATAACGGGGTACTCCTCACCTCTTTCCTCACTCCGCAGCGGAATGCCTGCGAGGCTCATCATATTAAGGGCAGTGGTATAGCACAACTCATACTGGAGAGTGAAGGCAGCGATATGGAAATCCTTTACGTTATCGCCGGATTCATGGGCAAAGAGAGGCACGTTATGCTCTCTCATTTCCTTTTCCATATCCACCCAGGGCGCAAAGACTCTTTCGCACCAAACATTGTCCATTTCATTCAGCACACCGGTGAGTATCTTCATGCCCAAATTTGACATACCTATCTCATAGGTATCGGGGAAGCAGAAGGCAACGCGAAGGTCTACTTCATCCTTATTCTTATAGACACTTCCCGGCTCGCCGCCTGTATAACGGCCCGGCTTCTGCACTTTGGTGATAAAGCTTTTTATATCTTCTCTCATTACTATAATCAAGGGCGGAGAATCCTCCGCCCTTTCCTTTCAATTATCTTACGATCAGCTTTGTGGTTATCCAGACGGGTATCATCCAGAATATCTGAAGGAGGCCCGCATAGAGGCTAAAGAGCATATCCTTATACTGACCTGACATAAGGATGGTTACTACGAGCACTGCATTAAGGATGGCAGAGATGATACCGATAGCAAAGCCCACCTTCTGCGCGGACAGGATCTTATCACAGGTGGCAACAGTCTGGAGGATGGTCTTTGTATCACCTCTGGATACAACGCCGCCCTCGGCTCTCTGGGAATACTTTGTTATCTCCTCAGTGTTCTTATATTTGATGACCCTCATAGCATAATTGTTCTGAGGAAGCTGACGAAGGATCATTTCCTCATCAATATTGGGGTCAAAGGTCTTGACACAAACGCACATTCCGCTTCCTGTGAGTTGTTTGAGAACATACTCAAAATCAGGATCGAGAACATAGTTCACTATCATTTTTGCAACCAGCTTACGCTGATATATCATATACATTACGGAGCAATCTGCGGGGATATCCACATTCTCGGAAACCACGTCATCAGGAATGAGGATTCCGTGCTTTGCAAGAGCCTGTGCTTTACCGAACATAATACTCTTACCGTTTACGTCAGCCTCGATATAGCCGCTGCCGGTCTCAAGGATCGTTACGTTATCGGAGTGGCCTGTTTCCATTGTTGCCACTTCGAACACGTCTGCAAGGGGACCGCCTGTTTCGGAGAACACGCTTGCCGCATAATAGAGCACCTTATCGATACGGCTGTTATTGAAGAGCCTTACATTTCTTACCTTTACCGCATATGATGGGAAAACGTTTACGTCATCAAAGGAAATTACGCCAACACCGGAGTACTCTTCAACGCTTCCCTCGCCGATGATGGTGCTTTCGTTATCAAAGGCCTTACGGTTTGCTCTGTAGAAGGGATAGAAGCCTGAGATCACCATTGTGATGGGGAGTGACACGCAAAGGGTGAAGAATCCGAGGTTTATGGGATAAGCCTCGTGCTTGACGAATGCATAGATGCTTACTGCCACAGCAAGAACAAGGGATATTACCATTGCAAGACCCACAACTCCCCTTGCGCAGGTGCCTTTTTCACCTGTTCTCCAGAAATATCCATCTACAAAGTCGGTCTTCTGGATCTTGATGATATCTCCGTCATCTGCCATCTGCGCATCGATAGCTGCAACTGCCTCAGTCTCCAGAACGGAATCTCTCTGGGAGAGACGGCGCATGACATATTTGGGTTTATCGGAGGAAACGATGCTGAAGCTGAACATTTCTCGACGAATGCTCATATACTCACTGACTGCCGCCAAAAAGAGGCAGAAGGCAGCTCCGAAGTTGAACATTCTGGGCTCTACCTTATCATTTACCATAAAGGCTGCTGCAATGGAATTGGCGATAGCCGCTACGGTAAGCAGAGCGGGAAGGCTCTCGATGCTGTTTTTGAAGCTTATAATATCCTTGAGTCCCTTCAGAACAGTTTTTCCCATGAAGAACACGAGAACAAGGAATATCTGAAGGTCTACCATTATATGTACGACGGGATAAACGGAGGCAGAGAGCGCACCTTCAAATTCAAGTCCCATTACTGCAACGTTTTCAAAGAACAGGAGAATACCTGAAACGAGAAGTGCAAGGAGCATTTTGAGAAGTGACGCATGGGTACGCTTCCTGTAGGTACTCATGATCTCCTCATTCTGAGAAAAGTCGGAATATTCATCTGCACCGAAACGATTTGTTCTGTCTACCCATTCCTCCTGATCTGCCAAATAATCATCGGTAAGCTGAGTTGCCGTCTCCTCACCAATGGTTCTGGAAAGCTCGTCTTCCATACCGAGGGCGACCATAAGGCTGATATCGTTTTCATCAAGCTCATCTACGGGAGCACCGCCTGTAACCTCCTGAACGAGGTTTTCGAAATCTTTTTCCTCGCTGTACTCCTCTTCGACATACTCCTCCTCTACATACTCCTCTTCGGTATACTCCTCGATAGGATCGTTATCAAAGAAGTCGTCATCGGGAATAACGTCCTCATAATACTCGCCATCCATAGGAATAACGGGCATTTCGCTGTAGGTACCCACGTATGAGCTGACCTCATCAGGCTCGGCAAATTCCTCTGCCATTGATACTCCCGCCGCGTCGGCATATGCCGCAAGCTCCTCAGGAGAGGTACCGACAAAGGGAGCCTCATCATCTGACAGGTACTCACCGTATTCATCGACCATATCCTCAAAGCCTGCCTGCTCATAGAGCTCAGCACCCTCGGCAATTTCAGGAACTGCCATCTCGCCATTGATCGAAGGATCCTCATAAAGATCGGCCCCGTCTGCTATCTCGGGAATTGCGATACTTTCTCTGAAAACCGCTTCAGCAAGCTGCTCTTCATTTTCAATCTCAGGAAGATACTCAGACAGGTCTGCCTCGGTCTCGGGGAAAAGCTCTTCAAAGCTTACTACCTCGGGAACATTTACCTCAGGCGCTTCGGCGTTATCAATCAGGGAAGCCTCAAAGGCTTCAGGGATCTCGTCTGCAAACGCCAATTCCTCTGTTATTTCAGGATAAACGAGAGCATCGGGATCAAGAAACTCGCCGAAGCTCTGCACCTCATCAAAAGCGGGAGAAGAGGGAACGCTTTCATCAAAAAACGCAGCCGCTGCCGCATCGAGAGACACTTCGGGAGCATCGTGCTCCTCGGGAGCCGCATAGACCTCATCATAAACGGAGCCTGCATCCTTTACGTCTGCAGTCACAGCGCCGATAGTATCTGCCTCTTTATTTTTATTTCTTTTTTCCAAAAAGTCCTTATACGTAGAGCTTTTCTTCTCTGCCGCGGGCTTATCTTCAGGCTTTTTCTTCAGCCTTGTCAGAAGATCCTGAGCCGACGGAGACTTCTTATTCTTATTATCGCTCATACTTTACCAAACCCTTTCCTTAGAATCTATATATAAACGGGATGTTATTATTACTTGGCCTCTCTCTGCATTCTTGCGGCGTGGCACAGAACCACTGATGCCGCTGTGGACACGTTGAGGGAGTTAACCTTACCGTACATGGGAATAGACACGATAAAATCACTTTTTTCCTTTATTGCTTTGCCGACACCGAAGCCCTCTCTGCCGAAGACTATTGCCGCCGCCGTATCAAAGTCTGTTTCATAGTAAGCATTTCCACCCGCCTCAGCGGCGTATATCCAGAGGCCCTTCTTTTTGAGCTCATCAATAGTTGCGGAGATGTTTGACACCTTTGCGATAGCCATATGCTCAAGAGCTCCTGCCGAGGCCTTGGCCACGGTTGCCGTTATTCCCACGCTTCTGCGCTTGGGAATTATGATACCGTGAGCGCCTGCGCACTCTGCGCATCTTATAAGAGCACCCATATTATGAGGATCCTCGATGCCGTCAGCAATGACCACAAGGGGCTTTTCACCTCGCTCTGAGGCGATGGCCAATATACCGTCAACATCGGTATACTCCTTCTCTGCCGCCATAGCAACTATGCCCTGATGGACCGTACCCTGAGCCAGCGAATCAAGCTTTTCCTGTGTGACCTCCACTACGGGAATCTTTTTCTCTATTGCCTCAGCGATGATAACTGTTACAGATCCTTCGCGGACTCCTGCCTTTGTGAATATTTTATCAATGCTTCTGCCTGAACGAAGAAGCTCGCGTACTGCGTTTCTTCCGACTACCACGCTTTCAGGCAAGGACTGCTCTTCTGCTCTCATTTCACGGTATTTACCGTCTTTATTCTGATAGCTACGAGCTTTACCGTCACGAAAACCGTTTCTTTTATTGTTATTTCCGTTAGAGTTCATCTTACCCTTCCTTAAAGCGATTTTGCAAAATGCTACTACGAGTGCATTATACTCATGTATTATAGCACACAATTCTACTTTTGTACATATATTTTCGCAAAAAAACTCTCTTTGTTTACATCAAAAAATATGGTATGAAGCCATATTCTGTCACTGTATCGCTTACATCAAGGTCAAAAATGCACCCATACCAAGAAGGATATAAAAAAGAAGGTACGCCAAAGCGTACCTTCTTTTTCGTACCGTAATATATATGCAAAATATGCAGATAGATTACTGTTCCTTCATTGCAGCAAAGCACTCGCTGCAATATACGGGTCTGTCACTTGTGGGCTGGAAAGGAACCTTTGCTTCCTTACCGCACTGTGCGCAAGTTGTTGTGAACATCTCTCTCTGAGCTCTGGAGGCGTTCTTTCTTGCATCACGGCAAGCCTTGCATCTCTGGGGCTCGTTCTGGAAGCCCTTTTCCGCGTAGAATTCCTGTTCACCTGCAGTGAAAACAAACTCCTGGCCGCAATCCTTGCATACTAATGTCTTGTCCTCGTACATTTTTTACCTCGCTTAAAATGGTAGAATAAAATATTTTTCGCCCTCAACGGACTCCCACCGTTACCTTTGTAAACAACGTTCTCTTTAAACTATCCGGGCATAATATAATGAACGCAGTGCGTTTCATTCGTGATCATTACGATGCTCTGCGGAAAGCTCCTTGGCCTTCCTTCTGATCCTGAACACCGCATTATAAACAGATTTTTCGCTGGTTCCCAAAGACAGGGCCACCTCGCTTGCACTCTTTGAATCAAAGAACTCCCGAAGGACCTGAGCCTCGTAAGGAGAAAGAGACTTTTCGATCTTTGTGAGCATTTCTGCAGCGCCAAGCCCTCCTGCTACGGAAAAGCGGAACTTGACATTTTGCTCGCGTTTAGCCTTACTCTGTTTTTTCTTTCGCGCAGCGTTTGCTCTGCGAACGGATATAAGTGCATTTCTGATGCAGATCTTTGCATACAGTCCGAAGGTTATTCCCTCCTTCTCAGTATCAAAGGAAAGAACAGCCTTTAAAAGAGCACGCTCTGCCTCGTCCAGAAGATCCTCCGGGCTGCCGGAGCCGCTATCCTCAAAGCTTTTGGCCATATCCTTTATCAAGGGATCATACATTGATCTTATAACGTCAAAATCTTCATTTTTGCCGTTTTTTACATTTGTTATAAGCTTCAAAATATTCTGTTCCAACGCATTGCACCCTTGCCGTTATCTGTTTCGCCAAACCGCCGAGATCCCACTCGCACGATATGATTATTATATCACTGTAATAATATTTGTCAATACTTTTTTGGTATTTTTTCACTCTTCAGCGAAAAAATATTCCATATTTTCGTCATTTTGCACAATGTTTCGACATCATTTAATACACAATCATCAATGACATTTTACTATTTTGTCATTTTTGTAATTTTGTTATAATTAATTTGCAAAAGCAAAGACCGCGGCTCATACCGCGGTCTCTAACAATCATATTCTGTCTCAATCCTCAAAGAGGTAATTTACGTCTCCTGAAAGGAGAGCTACCACGCCTCTGAACACCACCTCGGGACGCTCGGAATAGTTATTCAGCATTCTTCTGAGCTGATACTCACTGTCCGCTCTCACGGTCAGATCCATAACCGTTCCTTTATGGTCCTTGATAGAGCAATTGACAAGGAAGCCATCGCCATCAGGCCTGTAGCTATGGTTAACGTATGCACCTTGTCTTTCGAAGGAAAGATGGCGGAGAGCACTTCTGTAGCTCTTTTCTCTGACTGTCACCATAAGGCTGTCAGAGAGGACTCTTGCAACCTGTCTGCCTGTATCCGTTACCTCGTAGAGCACGGTAGTGGCAGGCTCATAATCTATGTCGGGATCTGCCTCGGTCTCTGAGGTGCCGTCCTCGCAAAGCTCGGAATTCTCCTCTCCGCAATCACGGTTAGGCTTTTCGGTCACTATCTCTCGAATATGGCCTGCATCAACGAGCGCGAAAAAGCACTGAGCAAAGTCAAAAAAGTTTACTATTCCATCCTGCATCATAATTGAGCCGATGCTGGGATAATCCAGGGGATAACCTATTTTATCCAGAAGATACAAAATAAATATTTTGATCTCATCTTCTTTTTTTAGCTGTGATGCCATTTACTTATTCCCTTTCATTATATTTTCCCTTACGTTGGAATAACGAATCCGTGTAAAAGCGGGAGGCATTGCCTCCCGCTCTATTCTGTTAATTGACTGTATCGGATCAATAAGCCTGTGTTTCTTCCTTATCGATCTCTTCTTTAAGAGAATCCTTAACTGTCATGTAGTCCTTCATCTTAGTATCCTTGAAGTCACGGCCCCAGTATGTGCTCTTAATGCCGCTGAGGGAGTCGCTTGCAACGAATGCATCCTGCTGGAATACTACGGGGATCACAGGCATATCTGCGAGGAGCTTTGCCTCTGCCTCGTGAAGAGCTGCAATTTCGTCAGCGCTGTTTTCAGCTGCGATCGCCTTCTCAATGAGGGCTGTATACTCTTCGCTGTCGTAGCCTGTAATGTGGCCGATCTTTTCAGACTTATCGGACTGTGCATCGAGAAGGATACCGTTACCGGAGAAGTCTGTAGCGAAGTGTGCAAGTGCGGAGAAAGCGTTTGCGGAAAGCATATTGTAATCAACGAGCATCACGTCAAAGTCACGGGCAGCATACTTTGTCTGGAAAATGTCCTCACAAACGTCAGACTGGTTATCTGTACCTGCGATAACGTTAGTGTTTACAACGTCTACTGTTACTGTGAAGTTGAGCTGACCCCAAGCAGCCTTAGCCGCATTTGCTACAGCCACGTCAGTTTCGTTATCACGAACAGTGATCTTGAAGGAGCCGCCTGTAACGCCTGCCTTGGAAAGAAGATCCTTAGCTACGGAAATATTTGCCTTAGTTTCGATAAGAGCGCCCTTTGCATCTGCAGTCTCACGGAAATCTCCCTTGCCGTTCGCATCGTTTACGCCGAAGGGAACAAAGCCGGTTGCCGCCTTTGCAAATACAAGCTCCTGTGCGATGGCATCACGGTCAAGAGCGAGAGAAAGTGCCTGTCTTACCTCGGGCTTTGCAAAGATCTCCTTATCTGTGTTGAAGTAGAGAGATGTTGTGATGGGGGAATCTGTTACCTGTGCCTTATCAGCATAGTCCTTACGTGCCGCCAGAGCGATCTGACCGAGGTAGAAGGTGTTACCTGCCTCATACTTTGCAACCTGAGCCGCATTGTCGCAATCCTTATAAATAACGTAGATTCTGTAAGGAATTACGTACTTATCGAGAGGCTGGTTGGATTCTGTATCACGGTAGTAGTAAGCGGAACGCTCAAGCATAAGCTCCTTACCGTATGCGATGCTTCTCGCGTCGAAGGGACCGTTGGTAAGAAGAGAGGAAGCTCTCTTGGACCAGTATTTATTGGATGATACGCTGTCGTCTCTGAGGGGAACGAGAGCAAGGCTTGCGCAGTTTATGAAGAACTCGTCAAGATCGATGTCCTTTGCGAACTGAACCTCAAGAACGTATGTATCAATAGCGTATACGCCAAGGTCATCAACACTGGCATCACCCATCTTTACACTGCGTGCATTGAGAACATCGTAAAGAAGGGATGCGCTCTCGCACTTGGAGGTGGTCTCCATGATTCTCTTCCAAGCGTATACAAAGTCATCTGCCTGTACGGTTCTGCCATCACTCCACTTAGTATCGCGGAGTGTGATCTGGAGCTTATATACACCGTCTTCCTCTTCGGGCTCGATGTACTTATAGCTCTTCATCATGCCCTTCTTCCAGTTACCGTTCTCATCGAGAGTGGTAAGTCCCTCGTACATGAGAGAAAGGATCTTTGCAGTTGCAGTATCGGTGATGGGGAGGGTGGGATCGAAATCATAGATCTCTTCTGCGAGGTACATTGTGATGTATGCGCCCTTGTCGCCCTTTGCAAGGGTGGAACAGGATGCGAGGGCTGAGCATACTACGATCACTGCCAGGATCAAGCTTAACAGTTTTTTCATTTTTGCGAGCTCCTTTTGATGGTTCCGTTGAATTACCGTTGCCCTTAGGGCTGTGTGCGATAATTTTATACACTAAATTATAACACAGTAACTTATGTTTATCAATGCATTATTACATAAATAATATAAGATTCATTCAAATGCACAATTATCAATTTCGTTTTTAGTAGAAAATTCACATAGCCACAAGGCTTCAACGAAGAATTATCGGTGTTTCTTATTTTTGAGGGGGCATAATATGAACGCTACCACAAAAAATAACTGTAATACCCACTTACTATTATAGTTATTTTTCACGGAAAGGCAATGAAAAATGAAAAATTCTGCATCAAATTTTTACTTTTCCCACTCAGACGGCACAGCCTCTCTGCCGCGCACCGACCTTGCATGTGAATACCGAAAAAGTGAAGAAGGCGACAGCAGCCGGCATATGTCAAAATACGAGCTTTTCGGCATTCCCGTTTCCGATATACGGGTGAACAACGGCTCCCGTGCGGGCAGATATCTGACCCTTCACACGCCTGACGTACGGTATCTCGGAGCAGACGAGCTGTTATCCGTCACCGAAGCGCTCTGCTCTCTTATAATATCTGTTACGGAGTCATGCATAGATCGGCATATCACAAAAAGCACGAAGGTACTTGTGGCAGGCCTTGGCAACAGATTTATCAGCGCAGATGCGGTGGGACCCAGGACAGCGGACAAGATAAGCGTCACGGGCCATATGCTTAGAGGTGACGGAAAAGAGCTTTTCGACCTCATCGGCTGTGCCTCTCTTTGTGCGGTTCACCCCGGAGTGATGGGTCAAACGGGCATTGAGGCCGCTGCAATGATAAAGGGAGCTGCAGATTTTGCAGCTCCCGACGTCATCATTGCGGTAGATGCTCTCGCCGCACGAAGCACCGCAAGGCTCGGATGCACCATACAGCTCAGCAACACAGGT
>JAFXFQ010000063.1 GCA_017520365.1 Clostridia bacterium | reverse complement strand
CGGCGAGCAGCCGAGGGATGTTAAGTATATAAAGCTCAATACAAACGAATCACCCTTTCCACCCTCCAAAAAGGCAGTTGAGTATGCCGCAAGAGAGGCAGAAAATTATCAGCTTTATTCCGATCCCGAATGTACAGCACTTGTTGAATGTGCATCAAGGCTTTTCGGTGTTGAAAAGGATGAGATCCTTTTCACAAACGGATCGGATGAGATACTGAACTTTTCCTTCATGGCATATTGCGACAAGGATCACCCCGCATATTTTGCCGATATTACATATGGATTTTATTCGGTATTTGCAGCAATTAATAACGTGCCATTTGTCGAGATTCCTCTTAAAGATGATTTCACTCTCGATATTACCGATTATTTCGGAAAGCGCGGCGTCATATTTATCGCAAATCCCAACGCTCCAACCGGAATAGCACTATCTCTTCGTGAGGTAGAAGAGATTGTTAAGAATAATCCCGAAAGCGTTGTGGTAATTGATGAAGCATATATCGACTTCGGAGCCGAGAGCGCGGTGCCTCTCATAAAAAAATACGATAACCTCCTAATCACTCAGACCTTTTCGAAATCCAGGTCTATGGCAGGTGCCCGTCTCGGCTTCGGTATAGGATGTAAGGACCTTATCAGAGACCTTAATACGGTCAAATATTCCACTAATCCCTATAACGTGAACCGCGCCACAATGGCGGCGGGTGTCGGTGCTATTGAGGACGAGGAATATGCAAGAGATAACTGCAAAAAGATCATTGCAACGAGAGAGCGCATAAAGAAAGAGCTTCTTGATATGGGCTTTTCAATGACTGATTCAAGTACAAATTTCCTGTTTGTAAAGCACCCGGATATCAGCGGCGAGACTCTTTATCTTGAATTGAAGAAAAAGGGCATACTTGTACGCCATTTTTCAAAGAGTGCACTCTGCGAATATAATAGAATAACAGTTGGCACGGACGATCAGATGGATAGACTTGTAAGAGCTATCCGCGAGATCATGGAGTAATTATGAGAACAACAGAAATAAACAGAAAAACAGCTGAAACGGATATTTCCCTCAAGCTGAATATAGACGGTAAGGGCATCAGCAGCATCAAGACAGGATGTGGATTTCTTGACCATATGCTGACCCTTTTCGCATCCCACGGAAGGTTTGACCTCTGCATTAGCTGCAACGGTGATACAGAGGTCGATTATCACCATACCGCAGAGGATATAGGCATCGTTCTCGGTACAGCTTTTAATGAGGCTCTCGGTGATAAAAAGGGAATCGTACGCTACGGTAATATGATACTTCCTATGGACGAGTCTCTGATTCTGTCTGCCATAGACTTTTCAGGCAGATCATATCTTGGCTATGCCCTTGATATCCCTACCGAAAAGGTAGGCGATTTTGACACAGAGCTTTGTGAGGAGTTTTGGCTTGCCTTTGTAAGAAAGGCAGAATGCACACTCCATATAAGACAGCTTGCAGGCTGTAATTCCCACCATATAATTGAAGGTGCCTTCAAATCCGTCGCACGCGCTATACGTGCAGCAGTTAAGGTGGACACACAGTTTGCCGATGAAGTGCCCTCCACCAAGGGGGTACTCTGATGCTTGCCATAATTGACTACGGAGTCGGAAACCTTTTTTCCCTGAGGAGCTCTCTTGAAGCCATCGGTGCTGACGTTACTGTGACAGCAGACGTTGAGACTATAAAAAAAGCTGACCAGATAATCCTGCCCGGCGTAGGAGCTTTTGAAGATGCGGCAAGAAAGCTTCGCGAAAGTGGACTCGACATTATAATTAAGGAAGAGTGTGCGGCAGGTAAACCCCTTATGGGTATTTGCCTCGGTATGCAGATGCTTTTTGAGAAGAGCTATGAATACGGCGAACATGATGGACTTGGCCTTATAAAGGGTTCAGTCAGACCTATCTCTGAAGTGATTCCCGAAGATCTGAAGATCCCCCATATAGGTTGGAATGGTCTTTGTTTCGGTGGAAAAGAAAGTCCCTTGTTCAAATATATAAAAGATGGAGACTACGTGTATTTCGTTCACTCCTATTCTGCGCGCGACTGTGAGGACTCTGTTATAGCAACAAGCGAATACGGCGCTGCTCTTACCGCGGCAGTAGCAGATAAAAACGTTTTTGGATGTCAGTTCCATCCTGAAAAAAGCGGCGATGTAGGCCTTTCCATTCTTCGTGCGTTCGTAGAAATGGAGGCTCAAAAATGATAATTTATCCCGCAATAGACCTATACGAGGGAAATGCTGTCCGTCTATTTAAGGGCAACTATGCAGAAATGACAATTTACAGCCACGATCCTCTCAGCATTGCCAAGGATTTTGAAGCCAAGGGCGCCACTCACATCCATATGGTAGACCTTGAGGGTGCAAAAAACGGAACAACACCGAATTTTCACGTTGTTGTAAATGTAAAAAACAATACCGATCTCTTTGTGGAGGTCGGAGGCGGTATCCGTACTATGGAGGTTATAGATAAATATATCGAGGCAGGTGTTGACCGTGTCATCCTCGGTACAGCCGCTGTGACAGATGAAGGCTTTGTTGAGGCGGCAGTACTTAAATACAAAGACAAAATAGCAGTGGGTATAGATATTAAGGACGGATATGTTGCCATAAAGGGATGGACAGAGAAATCTCAGTACGATGCCTTTAGCTTTTGCGAAAAAATGCAGAGTATCGGCGTCACCACTCTTATCTGCACGGATATTTCAAAGGACGGTGCCATGCACCCAATTGCCCGGGGAGCCCATCACACTGG
>JAFXFQ010000062.1 GCA_017520365.1 Clostridia bacterium | reverse complement strand
CCTGGAGGAGGAAATCAAGCTTTCTGCCTGCAGGCTCGTCAGAGGCAACTATTTCATAGAAGGTCTTAAAATGGCTTTCCAATCTGACCATTTCCTCGTCTATAGCCGCCTTATCCGCAAAAATAGCCGCCTCGGTGAGTATTCTCTGCTCACTTATCTCAACGTCAAAGTCGGAAAGGAGCTTCTTTATTCTTTCTGTAAGCTTCTGGCTGTATGTGCCGATATCCTTCTCTGAAAGAGCGCAGATCCTTTTTACAGTCTCGCGAATGCCCTCGATCTTCTGAGCGATATCTGCCACAAGACGTTCACCCTCTGCCCTTCTTCTCTCGAGGAAGGAATCGATGGCAGGATCAAGAACCGAAAGCACGTCCTCCCAGTCCTGCTTTGCATCCTCATCGGGGCGGACCACGGTGAAGAGCTCGCGATTCTGAGCAACGCTCATAACAGTAATGTCGTCGGTAAGACCGAACTCATCGCGAAGTCTGTAAAGAGCCTGAAGATAGGATGCAGCCGCCGCAGAGTCGAGAGCTGTTTCAATGCCTCTCTGCTCAAGGATCTCTACTCCGATACAGACCTCCACCTTACCGCGGGAGATTCCCTTATCGGTAAGATATGCCTTTACCTTTTCTTCAAGATATGAATACACTCTTGACATCTTGACGGTACAGTCAAGATATCTTGAGTTTACGGATTTTATCTCACAGGTTATATTTTTACTGCTGTCGGCACTGAGAGCTTTGGCCCTGCCGAAGGCTGTCATACTATTTGCCATTATCAGATTATCCTTTATCTCGGAAAGGCGCGTACCTTCCCAATTTAATTCTATTCCATATAATTATAACTCCTTCTTTCCTCTTTGTCAACTTTGGTACGTAGTTTTTTTCTTTTTTCTTCAAGGAAAACGCAAAAGCCGTTGAGTAAAAGCGGTGCTGCCAGCAGCCCACCCACTCCGAAAAGCGAAAATCCGAGATAAATTGAAAACAGCACCGCTACGGGGTGGACTCCTGCCGCATCTCCCACAAGTCGTGGCTCCAGAAACTGGCGCACGCAATATACCGCAGCAAAGAAAACGAGAAAGCCTATTCCCTTGGCAGTCTGCCCCGTTATAAACAGAAAAATCGACCAGGGCACAAGAACGGTGCCAACGCCGAAAACAGGCAGAAGATCCACAAGCGCCGTAAGAAGAGCCGTGAGGAGGGGGTATTTCACCCTCAGTATCATAAATCCAACGGTGAGTTCTAAGAGAGTAACGGCAAACAGCAAAAGATATGCCTTTGCAAATCTTTTGAAAGCTCGCACGGCAAGCCTTGCTCCCTTGTCGATCCTTCCCTTTGATCTTTCGGAAATAAAACGGTCAAAAAAGGCTGTAATTCCCGAAATATCGCAAGAAAAATAAAAAACGGACAGGATAAGAACAGCAAAAAACAAAAAGAAGGAGGGTGCCCCCGAGGCAAGACTACCGGCAAGGGCGGCCGCCGCCTTTGTCAGCTCAACGGCACCGGCCTTTGATATCTCCCCCATATCAAATCCCGCCAGTTCCTTTTCCAGACCCGTCCCCTCAAAGGCCTCCATCACTCTGCCCGATAAAGCTCTGACAGGGCCGTTTTCATCGGAAAGCGCTTCAGCGCAAAGCCTTGCCGCCTCAAGAGCCTCTCTCAGAAGAGCTCTTCCCGCAAACCAGAATAAAAGTAGGAGAGAAAACGTCAAAAAAACGATGAGCACCACGCAAAGAAGCTTTTTGGAGGTGTGAAGTTTTTTTGAAAGGAAATCGCTTGCAGTCCGCACCCCTGCGGCAATGAGAGCTCCGAGGGCAAACGGAAGCATTGCAGGCACGAGCCATTTGAAAGCGACAAGAGCAAAAACCGCAACAATAACGAAAAACAACCCCCACGTCACGTATGTTTTTATTTTTTCTTCCATAACAGATTCCTTTAATAACAGCATATGTACTTGGCTAACAGCCCGCTAAATCGTAGTTTGAAGTGTAGATTGATCAGTCGGTAGGGGACGGCGCCCTCGACGTCCCAAAAGCAAGATGGAAGAATTGTGCGACAAAATGGCTATCAATCCTTGTGCTACAGATGTTTGGTATTGATGTATATGTTATGTTTGCAATGGGACGTCGAGGGCGCCGTCCCCTACCATCACATCAATTTCTACCCATTAAACTCCGATTTGTCTGATTCTTACCCATTAACGGCACGCTTCACAATGATACATCTTTATCTTTTCAAAGCACTCTATTTCTATCATTATTCCCCTTTAACACTCTTTTAACAAACAAAAGACAATAAAACTGTTTACAGACGGAGGTTTTTTTGGTAAAATGTTTCTCAGTGTGTAATTATCAAAAATCACAGCACAAAGAAAGGAATACACTATGAGAAAAATAGTTTCTGTTATTCTTCTCCTCGCAATGGCTCTGAGCCTTTTTGCTTGCTCAAAGCCCGATTCTCTCGGCCTCAAGCCCGAGGAGATAAAGGACGTTGTCGACATTGAGATGTCCGTTAAGAATTACGGCAAAATGACCTTTGAGCTTTATCACGATATCGCTCCCATCACCGTTAAGAATTTCGTCTCCCTCGTAAACGACGGTTTCTACAACGGCACGGTCTTTCACCGTGTTGTAAAGAATTTTATGATCCAGGGTGGCGACGATAACGGCGACGGCATCAGCGGCAGCTCAAACGTCATCAAAGGTGAATTTTCTAACAATGGCTACTCAAACCCCATCAAGCACGAGCGCGGCGTTATCTCCATGGCGAGAACAAACGACCCCAACTCCGCCTCCAGCCAGTTCTTCATTATGCACGAGAAGAGCCCCGGCCTTGACGGCAATTATGCTGCCTTCGGTATGATGAAGGATGGCTTTGAGACTCTTGACAAGATCGCAAACGTAGCAACGGTCGCAAACTCCGACGGTGAAAAATCCGTGCCCGTTGAAAAGATCGTTCTTGACTACGTTATCATCACAGGCACCCACGACAGAGACGATTCACTCTCTCAGGGCACGGGCTGGGTAGACGTTGAAGCGCTCTACGAAAAGACTATTGATATAGAGCTGTCCATCAAGGACTTCGGCACCATCAAGCTTGAGCTCTATCCGGATCTTGCTCCCATTACTGTTGATAATTTCGTTTCTCTTGCAAGGGACGGCTTTTATGATGGCCTTACCTTCCACCGCATAATTGAAAACTTTATGATCCAGGGCGGTGACCCTGAGGGTACCGGTATGGGCGGAAGCGATACAAAAATAAAGGGTGAGTTTTCAAGCAACGGCATTTACAATCCCCTCTCACACGAGCGCGGAGTTATCTCCATGGCAAGAAGCAATACACCCAATTCCGCCTCAAGCCAGTTCTTCATCGTTCATAAGGATTCCGTACATCTTGACGGCGATTATGCTGCATTCGGCAGAGTTACCGAGGGTATCGAGGTAGTTGATGCCATTGCTGCTCTGGACACCAATGGCAGCGATGCACCCCTTCAGGACGTCATTATTGATTATGTAATTGTGCTTACCGAGGTGACCGAGGAGGAGACCGATACCGATAAGGAAGAGAGCACCGAGGAGTCCGCACCCGATACAAGCGCACCCACAGATGAAAGCATACCTGCAGACACAGAGACAGGCGAGATCGTTCCCACAGAGTCTGAAGGCACATCAGACGAGACAGCGGCAAAGAACGAGTATGAAAAGCTCGAGCCTGAAATAATGTAACCAAAAGAAAGGAACATATATTATGGAACAAAATATCGTTAAAGCTAAGATCACAATGGAGGGCGGCGCCGAGATCTGCCTTGAGCTCTACCCCGATCTTGCTCCAAAGACTGTTGAAAACTTCGTAGCCCTTGCAAACGAGGGATTCTATGACGGACTTATCTTCCACCGCGTTATTGCAGGCTTCATGATCCAGGGCGGCGACCCCATGGGTATCGGCATCGGCGGAAGCGGTCACAACATCGTCGGTGAGTTTGCAATCAACGGCTTCAAGAACCCCATTTCCCACAAGAGAGGCGTTATTTCCATGGCAAGAAGCCAGAGCTACAACTCCGCCTCCAGCCAGTTCTTCATCTGCCACGCAGATGCTACCTTCCTTGACGGTCAGTATGCCGCATTCGGTAAGGTAACCGAGGGTATGAACGTTGTGGACGAGATCGCCTCCGTTCCCACAAACGCTCAGGATAAGCCCAGATTCGACATGAGAATGGAAAAGGTCGAGATCGTTGATTGAGCTTGAATATTTTAAAGCCGTTGCACGTGTTTGTTGTGCAGCGGCTTTTTT
>JAFXFQ010000061.1 GCA_017520365.1 Clostridia bacterium | reverse complement strand
TCATAGCATTTAAACTGTTTTTGGTGATAATGAAATCTTTTCTGTCTTCACAATCATCGAGAATGGCTTTGACGATTCTGAGTGCTGTTCTGAAATGAGCAACGGCACTCTCTTTTTCTCCGTGTTTTCTCAAATAATCACCCATATCCCATAGAGTGTCCACGAGAGCGAAGGTACATTGTGTCACGTGTTTCTTTGCAGCCGTATATTTTTCTTCTCCTTCAAGAAGCCCGGCCATAACTTCAAGCTTTGTAAAGTACAGCTCGGGAATACGCTCAATTGATTCCTTAGCTAACTGATATTCTCCCATTTCCTTATAAGCCATTGCCATAATGCGGTACGTATCTATGCGAATTTCATCATTCTTGGTTGTTTCCATAAGAGCTTTACCTATGGAAATAACTTCCTCATTTTTGTGAAGCTCGGCAAGAACACCGATAAGGCAGTTCAGCAAAGTTTCGTTTCCCGGATATTTTTTCAAGCCATCCCTTATTATCTGTTCTGCTTTTTCAGTATCATCATACCAATATTTGCTATGCTCATCAACGATGGCTCTTATGTTTTTTTCAGTTTCATAAACGTTGAAATCAAAAAGCTCATCGGTAGAAACTTCGAAAAACGATGCAATGGCAGGGATCATCGTAACGTCAGGCAGGGTATTTCCGTTTTCCCACTTGGAAACTGCCTGAAAGGATACTCCGAGATAATTTGCAAAAACCTCCTGGGAAATATCCTTCTGTTTTCTTAATGCTTTGATCTTTTCTCCAAGCTTTATCATATTTTCCTCCAAAACGATTTTGGTAAGCGCTTATCCTGATTCTATTATAGCGCATTGAAAGGAAATAACAATAACTCATTTTGAGAGAATTATTCCACCGTAGGTTGAACTGAGAATAAAAAAAGTAGGGGCGACCATTGGTCGTCCGCTTATCTGCACGCGAAGCAAACTATGATTTGATGCACAAGCAAACGGTCATGCTACAAAATATTGTAGGGACCGGCGTCCTCGACGGTCCGTTAGAGATGCAACGACTCACGGTGAATGTCGTTCTGTTCGAGGACCGTCTACGCCGGTCCCTACGGGATTTGACTGGGATTTGCTCAATTATCACGATTAATACAGTGCTGTATTTGCGATGATATATTTCTTAAAATTTCTCTCGAACAATCGGGCTTTATTGGTACGTCTGATATCTCTGCTAAATCAAACCATCTGTATATCGCATCTTTATTATCTTCAATCTCTCGCTCACCTTCAAAGAACTCCAACGCATTGTTGTCATCCCTTAATTGATAGAAGAAAATGTATTGATGCCATGAATCTCCGCGCAACTCAAAGAAATTTTCAATCAAAGCGATAAGCTTATCAATTTGCAGATCTACTCCAACCTCTTCTTTATATTCACGAAGAATAGCATTATCGGTGGTTTCACCGAACTCTACCTTTCCGCCGACAAACGTCCAGTATTTATCTGTTTTCAGCTTGGATAAAAATATCTTGTTGCCTTTTATACAAATCCCGTTTACGCGGCAATTAAAACGTTTATGTTCCTTTTGAAATTGAATATCTTTCATATACACCTAAGAAATCAACCCTTCTTCGCCTTAACAATAATAAAACTCGGCTTCAAAAACTCTTTTGTAATAATAGGGTACTTTTCAATTGCCCATTTTTTCGGAGTAGGTTCTTCTACGGTATCAATAATAAATCCCATTTTCGCCAGTGTCGTGATCAAGCTACCCACCGTTCTGTGATAATTAATAACTCCATCTGTGATCCAATGAAACTCACGCTTACCCTCCTGTCCGTAATTTGAAAATGTATAGGAGATGCGATTACCGTTTTCATCCATGTTCCAATGTCCCATGCCGTCTGCGGTCGCCGTCGTTATGGGGTGATCCTGGGAAAAGAGAAGGCAGCCGTTATCATTCAATAATGAATAAATATCAGCGGTAAGCTTTTCAAAATCTTCTATGTAATGAAAAGCAAGAGAACTGTACACAAGATCAAATTTATAGGGCAGGGAGGCAATTTCCGTCATACTCATATTGATATATTCAATATTTTTGTGGGAGGATTTACGCATTGCAACCTCAAGCATTTTCTTTGATATATCAATTCCGATTACCTTTGCGGCGCCGTGCTCAATGAAATCTACGCAGTTATGCCCGTAACCACAGCCAAGATCAAGAACTGTCTTTCCGGCGAGATCGGGAAGAAGCCGTTTCATTGCCGGCTGTTCCAACAGATCATTAAGATTAGTTTCGCGATCTCTGATAGCCTTATATCCTTCGAAAAACTGTTTGTTATCAAAAATTATCTGTTCTGACATTTTTGCCTCCCATTATTTTTCAATACAATTATCCATATAGTATTTTACCGCCCGTCCTTGAAGTTCAAGGTACATTTTGCTTTCAATGTCGCCCACGGAGATCCATTCAAAAGCGTGGTCGTCTTCTGTCGGCTCACATACTTTTTCAATCAGCCTTCCGCTGTAATAATGCTGAATTGGATGAAAATAGCCAACATTTGGATGTAATAGGTAGGCTTCAGCACTGCAGATATGCCTGTCAACACATACAAAAAACCTGTTTCCTCAAGGCATTCTCTTTTTACGCACTCTTCAAGGCTTTCACCGTCGTCAATTCCGCCACCGGGAAGGAAATATCCCTTTGGATCGCGGACGACTGCCAGCTTATTGTTTTCGATGCAAATAAGATATGCGCCTATCCTGTCATAATAAGAAATGCCTTCAATTGGTTTTCCCAAGGTTAATAAAAGCTTATTTTTTTGGTTGTTTTGCATTTCCATCCCTCCTTCAATTTGTCATTCGTTTGCCGTAAAAAAATCATCAACGGAGCAATCGAGAATTTCGGCGAGGTCTGAAAGAAGGACTACGTCGGGATAGTTCATATCCCGCTCCCACTTGCTGACGGCCTGAGCCGATACCCCCAGCAAGCTTCCGAAACGCGCCTGAGAGATACCTTTTTTTCGTCGGTATTCTTTGATCTTTTCTGAAATACGTATTCTTTTCATTATAAAACTTTTCCTTTTCTGGCTTTTTAAGGACGGTGCCGCGGAAAATAAAAAGGCACCCGTGGGGGTGCCTGGGACTCAAGTCCGATAAAAAAAGCACCCTTTCGGATGCAACCAACTTAAAGGGTCTGTCAAAAGAGCTTGACAGAGGCGAGGGTTATGACATCCGATCTGAAATTGTATACTGTTGTCATTGTTTTCGCCTCCTTTTGTTGAAATTTGTGAATAGATTTTACCACAAGTAAAATGCCCTGTCAACCTGAAAAAGGAAATTCCCCTAAACCATTGGTTTAAGGGAATAAATGTTAATCAGAAAACCTCTTACTCGCTCTTTCTTCCTCGCGAAGTAGGGTGCAGGTGCCTTTTCCGTTTGTGATCTCGCGGATGAGGTTTTCAAGCTCCCCTCCGCGGTCGGCCTCGATTGCGGCGGTGACGGTAACGCCCTCGCCAAATTCGGTGTTATCCTCGGTGACGTCCATTGCCTTCAATTGAACGGTGAGGCGCTGATACTCGGAATAGGAGCAGGTGAGGGAATAGATGCCAAAGCTTTCGCTGACGGCAATTCCGGCTTCGTCGATGGCCTGCTTTGCGGCAGCGGAATATGCGCGCACAAGTCCTCCCGCGCCGAGAAGTGTGCCTCCGAAATAGCGGGTAACCACAACGCACATATCCGTTGCTCCCGACATTTTGAGAACGTTCAGCACAGGAAGGCCCGCAGTTCCCTGAGGCTCGCCGTCGTCGGAGTAGCGGGCGCGGGCGCCGTTGTCGATATAGTACGCCCACACGTTGTGGGTAGCATCGGCGTATTCACGCTTCTTTGCCTCAACGATGGCCTTTGCCTCATCCTCCGTTCTCACAGGGGCGGCATAGCCTATAAATATTGACTTTTTTTCCTCGTATTCGATCTCACCCACAGAGGCAAGAGTTACTCTTTTTTCGTTGTCCATATTATTCCTCAATAAACCGTCTGAGCTTTCCGTAAAGCTTTTCATCGCAGGTCACGGTCACTTCAATTCCGTCGGCGGTGTACTCAACCTCTACGTTCTCGCCGTCCTTGTAGATAAGGCCGAGAAGTCCTCCCTCAGACTGGGGAAGGGTCACCTTTACGGTCTTTTTACCCTCGGAGCAAAGCTCTTCAAGAATAGAAACAAACTCGTCAATGCCCTCGCCGGTCGCAGCAGAGATGAATGCGTACTTTGCACCGCTTGTGGCCGCGATCCTCTTCATCTGGAGAAGCTTTTCCGAATCAACTATTCTGTCGCACTTATTGAAAAGGTAGATGGTGGGCTTGCCCACAGCTCCGAGATCGCGGAGAAGATCCTCCGTAACCTCAAGCTCAGAGGCAAACTCGCCGTCAGAGGCATCAACAACGATAAGAAGAATATCCGCAAAAACAGCCTCGTCAAGAGTGCTCTTAAACGCCTTTATAAGGTGGTGGGGCAGATTTTTGATAAATCCAACGGTGTCGGTGAGCAGTATCTTCTCGCCGTGGGGAAGAATATACTGCCTTGTTGTGGGGTCAAGTGTTGCAAAAAGCTTGTCCTCGGCAAAAATACCCGCATCTGTAAGGCGGTTGAGCAGGGTAGACTTTCCTGCGTTTGTATAGCCTACGATAGCGCACTTTGTAATACCGCTGCGGTCGCGGGAGGCACGGATAACGCTTCTGTTTTTCTCGATCTTTCTTATCTCTTCTTCAAGCTGAGCCACACGTGTTTTCAGGCGTCTGCGGTCTATCTCAAGCTTTGATTCACCGGGGCCTCGGGTTCCGATACCGCCTCCGAGACGGGACATATCGCGGCCCTTACCCATAAGACGGGGAGCGGTGTATTTCAGCTGTGCAAGCTCAACCTGCAAGCGACCCTCGGCGCTCTGCGCTCGGGATGCGAAGATATCAAGAATGAGCATACTGCGGTCGAGAACTGAAACGTCGACATCAAGCGCATCCTCAATAGCCTTTATCTGAGAAGGGGAGAGCTCAAAGTCAAAAACACAAAGCTCTGCTCCCGTGTTTTTCAGAGCATCCTCAAGCTCTTTGAGTTTACCGCTGCCGATTCCGTATCGGCTGTCGGGAGCAGGGCGCATCTGAGTGATTATAGCAGATACCGAGCACTCGGCTGTATCAAGAAGCCTTCTCAGCTCCTCAAGGGATTGCAGGCATTCGCCCTCGTGTCCCTTTTCAAATATGGAAACGGTAACGGCCTTTCTGTTTTCCGAGGGGGCAACCTCGTGAAGCTTCTCACGGGGAGCCTTTTCCTCCTCTTCCTCCGTTTCGGACGGGATCACGGTTTCTGTTATTTCAATATAAAAGGGAAGTCCCTCAAAATCCTTTTCTTCCATAAAACCTCTATAATTATTGAACGAAAAAACCGGATAAGAACTTTCCGTTCCTATCCGGATCTTTAAAGATGCTTTCTTATCTCTTAGCTGCTTCAAGACGCTTCTTGAACTTGTCAACTCTTCCGCCTGCATCAACAAACTTCTGCTTGCCGGTGAAGAAGGGATGGCACTTAGAGCAAACTTCAACACGGATCTCGCCGTTAGCATCACCCTTAGTAGAACGGGTAACAACAGTCTCGCCGCATGCGCAACGGATTGTTACTTCCTTATAATCGGGATGAATTCCAGTCTTCATTTTTATCTCACTCCTCGCGGTTTGATTTTTTACAGTACAAGGAATTTTAACACAAAAGATATGATAAGTCAATAGCATTTCGAAAAAAGTTTGTATTAAAATGAGGCCGATTTGTGTTTTGCTTGAAAACACCTCGACAAATCGGAGTTTGGAGGGGAGATCTGCACTCGCGTTGCCGTAGGGGCGAACTGTGTTCGCCCGCCCATCTGCACGATGAACGGAAAATACGAACAAACGATATGTCTGCACTGAAAATGAACGATTCTGTTGTAGGGCGGGGGCTCGCTCCCGCCGTGAACAAAACAATATTCTATCGCGTACTTTTCGGATGCAATTTGACGTTTGGTTCATGAAAGCCTTTCTTTAAATTACAGCCGTTTTGTATTGCTGTTATCTTTTGTTTGCATACGACCGAGAGAGGACCCCTCCCATACAGCATCCGTTAATGCTCCTTCGTTTTGTTTGTGCGGATTATTCGTTTCGGCGGGAGCGAGCCGAGGGTTCCCCTCGATGGAAGGACCCGCTTGCGGGGGGATCCGTCCAGTGAGCATGCTCGCTTTAGGGGTTCCGAAGCCCCCGCCCTACATGCCTACATACCGTTTACATCGTGTGCAGATTTACGGGCGCACACAGTGACGCCCCTACGGCAACGCGAGTGCAGATCTCCCCTTCAAACTCCGATTT
>JAFXFQ010000060.1 GCA_017520365.1 Clostridia bacterium | reverse complement strand
CTGTAACACCGCTTTCTGTTTCAGCTTCTGTATTTTCGGCTTCCCCCACAGGCTTTGCTTCCTTCTGTTCTATAAGTATTACTGCAGCGATGATTCCTGCAAGAAGAAGGAGAATAAGTATAGCGTGCAAAGGTTTTTTGCTTGCTTTTTCCTTCGGGGGCTTCGGTGCGGGAGCGGGCTTCGGTGCGGGAGCGGGCTTCGGTGCGGGAGCGGGCTTTGGTGCGGGAGCGGGCTTTGGTGCGGGAGCGGGTTTCGGTGCCGGGGCGGGCTTTGGAGGCTCGGGGACGGGATCGGGAACGTCCGTCATTTCGGGACCCTTTTCTATATACTTTTCCTCACCCTCTGCCTCTACCACCTCTGCGTGGATAGCAAGCACCGAGCCGCATCGGGGGCATTTCACCTCGGAAAAGGGGCTCAGGGTACCGCACACATTGCATTCATAGTGCGCTATTTTTTTAAGCTCTTCTTTTCTTGACATGATGATCGATCCTTTAATTTATTCCCCTGCGAAATATCCTGCCCAGGGGATGCCTGCGCCGTAACTTGATTCTTTGCCCATATCAACGCTGTAGACCGTTATGTATTTTTCTACCTCTGCCGAGGTGGTATCGGGATATTGTGCTTTTATCATAGCCGCAAGGGCCGCTATATGGGGTGCTGCCATGGAGGTGCCGCTCAAGTATCCGAATTCGCCGCCGCTAAGATAGCTGCCAACGTCCACTCCGGGGCCGCCAACATCAACTCCGTCACCGAAGTTTGTGAAGTACGCAAGATCACCGTATTCGTCAAAGGCACTTACAATGATTGCTTTTCCGTTGTGGGCAGGACACTCCACTCCACAATCTCGTGAATCGTTTCCTGCCGCTACCGCTACCACAACACCCTTGGAGGTGACATAATCCAGTGCTATATCGATAAGGTTGCCGCAGGTATCCTCGGGAGTGGTGTGGAATTTATTAGTAATTCCAATACTCATATTGAAAACCGATGCCCCCTCTGCCTCAGCATAAAACATTGCTGTTGACCAAATGGATGCATACTGCTTGTTGATTTCTTCTTCGGTGCCGTAATCATACGTATTGAGAGACTTTACGGGAAGAATTGATACGTCCAGACCCTGAGTGCAGTCGATTATTGTTCCTGCCACGTGGCTTCCGTGGCCGTGGATATCGTACTGTCCGTTAGGATATGCATCCCGACTTATATCCGCTCCCTCAAGATATCTGTCCTCATAGCCGGGCCACGGTTCGCTTCCCGTATCGAGAACGGCAACTATGACGGAGGACGTGGGCCTGTTCATAAGCCATGCCGCATACTGATCCATACCCATATACTCCGCTCCCCACGTGATATAAGTGAAGCCGGAATAGGAGGAGGTATAGGGTATACCGCTTGAGGAAAGGTCGGAAGGCTCCACCTCGCCGTATAAGTTCGTATTTACCTCATTGAGAGAATCCTCGGCGAAGGAGACAACACAATCCATCTGTGAAAGGAGCTTTTTCGCCGCATCCGTATCCTCTGCGTTTTTGAACTGGAGGAACACTATCTCATCGCCGTAAGCCATAACGTGTTCCGCATTGATCTGTGAAAGGTCTATTCCACCGCCACTGTACCACACCATAAGGCGATAAGTTCTGCCGTTTTCATCGGGGGGGCCGTATTCTTCCACCATATCCCAGATATCTTCTGAAAGCCCAATAGCGTCCTCCTCCTCGTGAAGCTCTGTGTTATCACCAACGATAACGCCTACCACGGGCTCGGCCTTTGGAGACTCCTTTTCCTTATCCTTATCCTTTTTGTCGCCGTCTCCGAGACCGAAAAGGATGAAGAGGGTCGCAGCTGCGGCCAGAAGCACCGCAAGGATTACAGAAACGATAACAAGGGCGGTGTTTCTCTTTTTCTCGGCCTTCAGCCTTTCAAGAATGGCCTGAGCATCGGCGTTTCCAAGCTCTGCCGCCTTTTCATACCACACGATAGCAAGCTTTTTGCTTTTTCCCACGGCCCAGCCGTAGTGAAACATCTGAGCAAGGGAATATGCCGCCATGGGATGGTCTGCCTTTGCCGCAGACTCCATAAGATAAACGGCATCGGCGTTCTGCTTTCCTCTTTCAGCGTTCTCGAGGAGCATATCCGCCATGGCAAACATGGATGCGGGCGCGCCCTTTGCTGATTGCTCTCTGTGAAAGACCTTTTCAGCCTCTGCATACTTTTCGCTTTTCCAGCATTTGTCTTTAATATTAAACATCGTATTCGTCCGCTCCGTTCAGTTCAATAGTCACAAATGCCGTTCCCGCAAGCAGTATATAGAAAATGAATGCAACGATCATGCCTGCGCCGTCTGCATATTTTGCCACAATTGCGTATACTATACCTCCGATGATGCTTACTATAATATCAAGCACGCTGAGCTTACCGAAGTATCCGATATAAGCAAGGCACGCGCATATTATAATAACAACAGCTCTGATAGTGGTCTGCTTTTTGCTGATCTCATCCTCGCTGAAGGGCAGAAGATCGTCATTCATCACCTTTTTTGTTGTGGTGCTGGTAGAGGTTGAGGTTTGCGCCTCGAAGATCTCACGAAAGGCATCTATCATCTCGTCTGTATCCACGTTGCCCTGAGAATTGGGCTTCAGGTGACGGTCAAATCCGCCTGTGTCCTCTGCAAGATCAATAAGCTTTTTTGCTAAGATGCTGGGATCACTCTGAGCGCTGATCCTTATGGAGTAAAGGCTGATATCGCTGTCAACGTAATCATCGTATATAGTGTCATCAATGCCGGCCTCTCCGTCAGTAAGAAGGATGACCGCCTTTTTCGCATCATCTCTTGCATTATTCTCAAGACAGGTGAAGGCATCAGACAAGGGAAGGTTGAAGTTCGTGAGGCCAACAAGTCCGGAGTTGTTTATAAAGTCCTTCACGATGTCCTTATTCTTATCGGTCATTTTAATAAGGTCATCGGATGAGGCTCCCTCCAAAACGCTTGCAAAGGAGACAACGCGGAGACGTGTCTCTTCTGAAAGGGTATCCACAAACGCGCAGGCAGCCTGATTCCTTCCCTGCTCAAAGTCTATCATACTTGATGAGGAGTCAAGAAGAATAACCATATCAACAGGGTCAGCCTCGCCCTCTATCTCAGTAACGGTTTCCACAGTTTCTGTGTCCTGCATGAAAAGATACTGTCCCTGAGCTCCCGAAAGGAACATAAGTCCCGCCGCAAGAATGGCAAGGAGGATGTTCAAAAAGAGCCTTTGATGGATCTTATACTTTTTCTTAAAGGCGAAGGAGATCTGCATTCCGATAAATCCGCAGAGGAATATAACGGAGAAGAACAGACCTGTCCACACACATTTGCCTTCAACCGTGGTCATATTGATGCATATGTGGCAAAGAGCAACTATTGCAGCTCCCACAGCCGCGCCTACGAGGGAGGCGAGGGTGGAAATAAAATCAAATCTTTTTTGCACTTTAATCACCGTTCCTTTCTTTTTCAGAGCATATCGGGTGACCATGTACCTTCGTCCGTTTTACGGCCGTAGGTGTTTTTGATAGCGGATCTGAGTGAGCAGTGAGGAATATCACCGAACACATCCGTTTCACGGATCAGCATCAGCTTCTCCATAGTGTAAAGGGGCACAAGATAGCATCCGTCGGGGATAAAGGACTGATAATAGCCGCTTTCGCTGATGCGAAGAGCGCAGCTCTCACCATCCTCGGTGCCGATGTATTCAAAGCCGCCATAGACCTGAACGGGGATAACGGCAATGCTCTCACCGGAGAAGAACTGTCTGCATTTTTCAAGAAGGAGCTGACGGATCTTTCGGGGCATGACGGACTTCTCGCCGCTTCCCGTATATCTGCCATAGCCCTCTATCTGTGAAAGCACGAGGCAAACAGGCTTTTCAGCGCCGCCACCGCCTCTGACAGCCCCCTTCAGGTATTCTCTGAAGGTGTCATATTCTCTGCTTTCATCGAGAGCAGCACCATCGGCAATAAGCCACACAGCATCCGCACCTCCGAGAGCGGGAGCGCTGTGGAAGCTCATACAGGAGATATTGAGTTCGAGAGTTCTGTCCTGTCTTCCCGAGGGGCTGACGGTGAGTCTGTATTCGACCCTTTCCGTATTTTCATCCTTTACAACAAAGGGATTCTTATTAAAGGACCAGAAGTGGCGCTCAATGGCCTTTTTTCTTGCAACCAGGGAGGAAAGGGTAAAATTATCCTTTGTATAGGAGGTAAGACCCTCCTTTGAGAGCACGTCGGTAAGGTTATCATTCATAGATGACACAAAATCGCACACCGTGGCAACAGTTCTGCCGACGGCAACGATATTGATGCTCATATCATTATTCGAAATGTCATTGACGGTCGGAATAGTCACGGGAGCGGGGGCAGGAGCAGGCTTTGGCTTTACCGGTGCCTTTTCCTTTGGCTTCACATTTGTGAGCCTTGCGTTAAATGTTACGAGAGACATAATATCCTTTCACGGCATCAGCCGAGCTCCCAATGGGGAGCACTTTCAATAAAGATTTCTTTGTATTCGCTTTCGGAAATATTGCAGGGATGACCTGCGATCCATGATAAGCCGCCGCCGAACTCACGCTTTGCGTCATTTTTGTCTGCGGTGTATACAGCCATTCTCAGAAGCTCCGCATTATTGGCGGGAGGATCCTTTCTCTGCATATAGGTGAGCATACGGTCGATCCTTGAGTTCTTTTTTGAGAGTCTTGTGAAATGCTTTGGCTCATTGAAGGAATCAAGAAAGCTGATAAGCTCTGCCGCCTTTACATTGTAGCCGCAGGGGCCTCCGATGGAGAAGAGGCTGAGGAGCATCCGTTCAAATTCCGCAGGATCGGAAAGCACGTGGAGCGCCAGGCGCTGGATGGAGGGCATCTCCCTCTCCTCTGCCACAAACGCAGTATTGATTATAAAATATCTTCCGTCGCCCTTTGTACCGTAAATATTGCGCATTCCAAAGAAAGCGCCGTCGGCGGATGGCTTGCTTTTTTTGATCTCTCCGTTTGAACACGTGTCGCACCAAAGGAGCTTATAACG
>JAFXFQ010000059.1 GCA_017520365.1 Clostridia bacterium | reverse complement strand
TGATGGTGGGAGACGGTATAAATGATGCCCCCGCCCTTGCCCGTGCCGACGTGGGAGTTGCCATTGGGGCCGGGACAGACGTTGCTGTGGATTCGGCAGACGTGGTGCTTGTCAATTCGTCGCTGTGCGATTGTGCCGCCGCAGTCAGCCTTGGCAAAAAGACTCTCGGCAATATAAAAGAAAACCTTTTCTTTGCATTCATATATAATGTAATAGGGATACCCCTTGCAATGGGCGCTTTCGCCTTTGCAGGCCTTGAGCTGACTCCTATGTTCGGAGCTGCCGCAATGAGCCTTTCCAGCTTCTGCGTGGTATCCAATGCATTAAGATTGAACGTAGCAAATATAAAGGTGTGCAAAAAAGAAAAAGAAATAGTAATAAAGGAGAACAAAACTATGGAAAAGATCATGAAGATCGAAGGAATGATGTGCCCACATTGCGAGGCAAGAGTCAAGAAGACTCTTGAGTCCTTTTCTGAGGTTAAGGAGGCTGTTGTTTCGCACGAAAAGAACGAGGCAAGAGTGATTCTTTTGTCCGAAATTTCCGACGAGGTGCTTAAAAAAGCAGTTGAGGACCAGGGATATACCGTTCTTTGAGTATAGGAAATTGGCAAAACATAGGCCTTTTTAGCTTCAAATTGCCCTAAAATGCCTGATTTTGATAAAAAATTTTATTTTATCAGTGCAATTTTTGAGAAAATAAGAAAAATCACTTGATTTTACTTATTTTGTCTGTTATAATTAAGCAAATATTAGCCGTAGCAATTGCGGCACTAATTTTTCGACTCAGGAGAATTGAAATGGTTTCACGCGAAGTAACAATAAAAAATAACGTTGGTCTCCATGCAAGACCCGCAACTTTCTTTATTCAGAAGGCAAATTCTTTTAAGAGTGCGATCTGGGTCGAGAGAGAAGATCGCAGAATCAATGCTAAGAGCCTTCTCGGCGTTCTTTCCCTTGGCATCGTTAAGGGAATGGACATCACCATCATTGCAGACGGTGCAGACGAGAACGAGGCTGTAGAGGGTCTTTGTGCTCTCATCGATACAGGATTCAGCGAATAATCAATAATCAGAACTGAGAGCCGCCCTGCACGGGCGGCTTTTTGCTTAAATCGGATATACTATCGGAAAAGATTGATGGAGTTAATAATGGCAAAAGAGAGCACAATTGAATACCTGAGAAAAAAAGCGGCTCTTCTGCCCAAGACCCCCGGTGTTTATATTATGGAGAATCGGGACGGCAAGGTGATCTACGTCGGCAAATCGAGAGCCCTCAAAAACCGCGTCAGCTCCTATTTTCACGGCTCACATAACATAAAAACAGATAAAATGGTCTCCCACGTGGCTGATTTTCGCTATATCACCTGCGATACGGAGATGGAGGCATTGGTCCTTGAAAACAATTTGATCAAGCAGTATACCCCCAAATATAATATCCTTTTGAAGGATGCAAAATCATACCCCTATATAAAGGTAACGACCCACGAGGATTACCCACGAGTTGTGATGACAAGAAAAAGAAGCGAAAAGGGCCTGTTTTTCGGTCCATATTCCGGCGCGGGAATCGTGGCAAACGTCATTGCGACTATAGAAAAAACGCTGGGGCTTCCTTCGTGTAAAAAGAAGTTTCCTGAGGATATAGGAAAGGGCAGACCCTGCGTTTACAGACAAATTGGCAGATGCTGCGGCCTTTGTGCCGGAGATATCAGCCGCGATGAGTACGGCGAGCTTATAAAATGTGCGATCCAGCTTTTGCGCGGTAACACAGAGGACGTGGAAGGGGCACTTTTTAAGCGTATGATGGACGCCGCGGAGGCGGAGCGGTTTGAGGAAGCCGCAAGATGCCGCGATGCAATAACCTCCCTTAAAAAGCTCTCTGAGAGGCAGAAAACACAGCTTTCTCCCGATACGGATTGTGACGTTATTGCCCTCAGCACCCACGAGGGCTGCGACTGTGCTGCCGTTCTTTATATTCGAGGCGGTATGATATGTGACAGCGAATATTTTATGTTCGGTGCCGACGAGATAACGGGAGCAGGAGATGAGGGCGAGGAAAGCCCATTCACATCATTCCTTGTAAATCTCTATACCGCGAGAGAGTACATTCCAAGGGAAATTTTGCTTTCCTTTGAGATGCCCGAGGCTGATAAGGAGGTCGTTTCCGATTTCCTTTCCAAAAGGGCAGAGCGAAGGGTAACGGTGAGAACCCCCGTCAGAGGCGAGGGCAGAAAGCTTTGCCTTATGGCGGTGAATGATGCAGTCCGCCACAGCGAAACAAGAAGGAAAAAGGACGAGACTGATGAAAAGCTGATGGCCTCTCTTGCTTCAGCGCTTGCGCTGGAGGTGCTTCCCGAAAGAATAGAGGCATACGATATTTCAAATATCGGAAGCGAGCATATCACCGCAGGTATGATCGTCTGGGAGGGCGGTAAGCTGAAAAAATCCGATTACCGATACTTCAGGATCAGTGGCAAGGAAAGCCCGGATGACTACGGCTCGATGCGCGAGGCTCTCAGTCGCCGTCTTTCTCACCTGGCGGAGGAGGGAGATTCCTCCTTTTCAAGGGCGCCCGATCTTATCCTTCTTGATGGTGGTGCGAGCCATGTAGCTGTCATCAGAGAGCTGATGGCAGAGGCAGGCTATTCTATCCCCGTTTTCGGTATGGTAAAGGATGAGCACCATAAAACGAGGACTCTCGTTTCGGATACAATGGAGCTGAGCATTGCCCGAGACCCTGAGCTATTCAGGTTTATTTATAAGCTTCAGGAGGAGGTCCATCGCTTCACCGTTTCAAAAATGACAGATGCGAAGCGTAAGACTATGAAGACCTCGTCTCTTGAAAAGATAAAAGGCATAGGCCCTGCAAAGGCCAAAAAGCTTCTTTTGAATTTTCAAACGCTTTCCGCTTTAAAAACGGCAAGCGCCGAAGAAATAAGAGAAAAGGGCCGGGTGAGCGAGGCTGATGCCAAAGCAATTTACGAACATTTTCATAAACAGCAGGACAGTAAAGGAAACAAGGTATGAGAATCATAACAGGAAGCGCAAGAGGAATCGCTCTTGATACTCTTGAGGGAGAAAACACAAGACCTACGGGAGAAAGAGCCAAGGAGGCCCTCTTTTCCATGATACAGTTTGATATAGAGGGCAGAAGATGCCTGGATCTTTTTGCGGGCAGCGGCCAGCTGGGGCTTGAGGCTCTCAGCCGCGGAGCGGCACATTGTATCTTCATAGACGAGGCCAGAGAGGCTGTTGATATAGTTTTGGCGAACGCCAAAAAGACCAAGCTTTTTGACAAATGCAGAATTTCCAGCGGCAATTCCATCACATTTTTAAAAAATGCCGCAGGTAAGGAAAAATTTGACTTGATCTTTCTCGATCCGCCCTATGATTCATCCTACGTGGCAGAGGCACTGGCGCTTATAGATGAGGGAGAGCTTCTCAGAGCAGGCGGCCGTATCGTCTGTGAAACGGATAATGGCCAGGCTCCCGTGAAAAAGAAGGATATCAAGAGCGAGGAGTACCACAGCGCAAAGGTGGCGGAGCAGGTGTTCGGCGGCAGCAAGGAGCTTTCGGAAAAGTACACGGTGGCAAAGACCGCACTTTACGGCAGAAGCCGAATCACCCTTCTTGAAATTGAGAACGGAGAGGTGGAGGAATGAAAAAAGCTGTAATCCCGGGAAGCTTTGATCCGGCTACGCTCGGACACAGAGACATTATTGAAAGAGCGGCAGCAATATTTGACGAGGTGCACGCAGTCGTGATGGTAAATGCTGAGAAGATGAATTCCGGTCTGTTCACTCCCGATGAAAGACTTTGCATTCTTGAAAGCCTCACCCGTGATATACCAAACGTTAAGTGTGCTGTGTGTACAGGCCTTGCCTCCGATTATACAAAGGCGAACGGAGTTGAATTTATCGTAAAGGGCGCAAGAAACGCCACGGATTTTGATTACGAGCATTCTCTTTACGAGATAATGAAGCATTTTCACCGGGGCATCGAAACGGTGATCCTCCCTGCAGATCCGTCTCTTTCTTACGTCAGCTCCACTTATGCCCGCGAGAGGATTAGATACGGATGCGACCTTCTTGACGTGGCAGACGAGGAGACGGCCGCTCTTATCAAAAAGCTTTACAGTGAAAAAAAGAAATGATTGGCACATAGAGCCGTTGCTTTTGCAACGGCTTTTTGCTATTACGATACCCCGCTAAATCGTAGTTTGAAGGAGAGAAATTGATGTGATGGTAGGGGACGGCGCCCTCGACGTCCCAAAAGCAAGATGGAAGAATTGTGCGACAAAATGGCTATCAATCCTTGTGCTACAGACGTTTGGTATTGATGTATATGTTATGTGTGC
>JAFXFQ010000058.1 GCA_017520365.1 Clostridia bacterium | reverse complement strand
GGGAATGGATATTACACCGCTTATTATTTCGAGAATAGAGAAAAATCAGCGCCATGTGTGCGATGCAGAGCTGAAAATGCTTGCCAAAGCTCTTGGCGTTTCTATGGATTGGCTTTGCGGAGACGGAGCCGATATTGATACAGAATGAAAAGAACTCCCCATAAGGGGAGTTCTTTTCATTTGAATTATTCAACTTCCTTGCATTCAACGATGTCGCTGCCCTTGAGAGTCAGCACAACCTTGTCGCCTTCCTTTAAAAGAAGCATATTTTCGTTTTTGGAGGCCTTTGCTTTGTAGATGGTCTCTTCTGTGTCTATGAGATAGATATAAGTGTTTCCGTCGATATCAATGTATCTGAGAGCCAAAATCTCAACGGTTTTCGTTACAGCTTCAGCTTCTGCATCAGGCTCCTTGTCGTCGTCCTTGATACCGAGAATCTCCTTGTATTTTTCAATACATTCCGTCTGTGTGGGAGCTGTGGTCACTATGTTGTACTGCTCAACGTTGACCGTAGCGTAAAGCTTAACAAGGCCGCCTGAGTCCTTCAGTACCATAATGTAGGTGGGGTGTCCTTCAATGTTGATAAGAGAAGGGAAGGAGGCCTGATAGCCCTTTTCCTGAACCTCACCCTCGGCAGCCGCCATAGCGGACTTTTCATCTGCACCTGCTATAGCATAGTATCTGCTTTCGCCGGTTCTCTCGTTTGCAAGGAGGAACCCGATGTTGGAGCTGTCACCGTTAACGGAGGTGATGCCTGTGTAGATCCAGATGTCTCCGTCCTTGGCGATATAGCCGAAGTCGGAAACGGGGGGAGTGTCAAAGGTCTCGTCATCCTCAGGAGCGGTGTACGTGGTGACCTGCTTGCAGTCCTTTTTTGCAAAAATACTGTTAAAGAATCCGTTCTGATACATACCGTGCCAGTTGTACTGCTCACAGATTAGATTTCCGTAGAAAACAACGTCTATCCAACGGGGAATGCTCTCAACATCATATTTTGTTGTTTCTCCGCTGACAGGGTCGAGTACGATACAGCCGGAGACAGTCTTACCGCCGAACACGCCGATGGTCTTATCAACGATGGAAGCAACGTAGTAGGGCTTGCCCTCCTCGTTGATCTCAAAGTGGAGATTTTCAAACATGAGCGTGGGGTATTTCATGCGCAGGTATCTTGTGGCATCCTCTCCGAAATAAGTGGATGGGGTGTAGATCATACCCTCGCATTTGCAGAATGTGCCCGACATGGAAACGGGGTCAACCGTAACGTAGCCGGTAATGCCGCGGCCCTTGTTATTGAGCCACTTGAAGAAGCCCGCATAGTTAAGAGGGGCAACCTTAATGGGTTTGCCGTTATAGTCGATCTGAGAGTAGTCGCGAGATACGTCATATTGGCTGACAACGTCTGAGAGGGCGCCGATTTCGCGGTCACCGAGCATCTGTGCGGATGCGGTATCCATAAGAGCGATGGAATCAGTTCCAACCGATTCGGCAATATCCTTCTGGAAATCTCCGTCCTTTACTTCGATGATATCGGCGTATCCCTTGGCGTTGAATACTGTTGCACCGATAATTGCCATAAAGATGATAAGGCCTGTGAGAATAAGAGGAGCAATATAATACTTGGGAGCGAACATTGCAGATGCCGCACGGTCAGCAAGGATGCTCTTCATAAACTTTGGCTTCTTTTCAATTACTACCTGCTGGCGGCTTCCGATGATGAGTCGGGAGACGAGGGTGAAAACTATTAGTGCGATATCTATGAGCACCCAGAAGCCGAGAGATTGCAGATTGATGGCGGGGCAGAAAAAGTAGAATCCGATCAGAAGCACTGCAAGTGCTCCGATGCCGCCCATTATGTAGGGAAATGCTTTGGAATCTTTCATTGTTTATGACCGTTCCTTTCACGGGATTATCCTTGACTATATAATATATCTCGCCACCGAAAAAATCAATACACAAAATCAATCATTTGTCCCGAAGGCGAATTAATTTAAGCATATTGCTTTAAATGAGACGATGTGAAGTGACTTTATGCAATTAAATAAAATACGAATAACAACTTGCGCAATTGTGTAAAATCAAGCAGGCAGACAGCGGTGTTATGCAGTTGACGAATATAACGGCGGTAAGAATGCTCAAATACACATTTGCCGAAATTCGGCAGTTGCACGGGAATAGGAAATAATAAGACCGCTCTATGCCCGATTAAGACGGAAAATGTATAGAAATATGTAATTGTATAATATATTATAACAAAAAGACTTGAAATTTAAGCGTCAGTTGTGATAATATTAAAAGGTAGCGGATAATTATATGACCATGATCATTTGAGCAGAGAAGACCTACATTCAACCGGCGTATGACCGATTCCATTGTGATCTAATAACGTAGCCATTTTCGTGTGCTCAATGACCGAGGATGGTTTTTTTCTTTTTGCGGCTTTGGCCAATGAGGAGGTAATTGTTTTGACTGAAAAGGAACTGAAAAAATTGAATCGCCTCCAACTGCTGGAGCTTCTGATAATCCAGACTGAGGAGAATGAAAAGCTGAAAAAGCAGCTTGAGGAATTAAAGATAAAGCGTGCCGAGGAGGCAATGAAAATATCGAGGCTCGGATCCGTTGCAGAGGCGAGCGTACAGATAAGCGGTGTTTTAACTGCGGCCCAGGCCTGCGCAGATCTTTATCTTGAAACTGCCAAGATCCGTGCTGAAGCTATTGTTGCAGAGGCTGAGAAGAAGGCTGATAAGATCAGTCGTGGCGCAAAGAAATAAGCTATGAAAAAATCAAAACGACAAGACAAGAAGTTTAAAGAGAAGGATATTCCGAAGCTTGACGTATTGCAGTCGGAGCTGAAAAGAGAGCAGTATAAGCGACG
>JAFXFQ010000057.1 GCA_017520365.1 Clostridia bacterium | reverse complement strand
TATATAATATATTATGTATAGCTATAGAAACGAGGTATTTACCTATGAACAATTACAAGATCGAAACAAAGTGCATTCAGGAGGGCTGGAAGCCTGAGAACGGCGAGCCCCGTGTTCTTCCTATTTACCAGAGCACTACCTATAAATACGAGTCCGGCGAGCATCTCGGAAAGCTTTTTGACCTTTCCGCTCCCGGCCATATGTACACACGTATCTCTAACCCCACCGTTGACTTTGTTGAAAAGAAGATTGCCGCTCTTGAGGGCGGTGTAGGCGCTATGATGGTATCAAGCGGTCAGGCGGCGAGCACAAGTGCGGTTCTCAATATTGCATCTGCCGGTGATAACTTTGTTTGCTCTGCGGCAATATACGGCGGCACTACTAACCTTTTTGCTGTAACCTTCAAGCGTCTCGGTGTTGAGGTACGATTCGTTACTCCCGGAATGACAGACGACGAGATCAACGCTCTCTTTGACGACCGCACCCGTCTCGTTTTCGGTGAGACTATTGCAAATCCTGCTCTTGACGTTTTCGATATCGAGCGTTTTGCGGATATCGCTCACGCACATAACGTTCCTCTCGTTGTTGACAACACCTTTGCGACTCCCGTATTCTGCCGTCCCTTTGAGTTCGGTGCGGATATCGTAGTTCATTCAACCACAAAATATATGGACGGTCACGCTACCGTGGTTGGCGGCGTTATCGTTGACTCCGGTAAGTTTGACTGGGTCGGTGCCGGCAAGTATCCCGAGCTTACCACACCCGATGACTCCTATCACGGCGTTATCTATACAGAGCAGTTCGGAAACGCGGCTTACATCACAAAGGCACGCGTTCAGCTTCTCCGTGATCTTGGCAACTCTCCTCAGCCTATGGCGGCATTCATTCTCAATCTCGGTCTTGAAACTCTTGCTCTCCGCATGGAGCGTCATTTTGAAAACGGACTTGCTGTTGCAAAGTATCTTGAGAATCATCCCAAGATCAGCTGGGTAAACTTCCCCGCGCTTGAGTCCTCTCCCGAATATGAAAAGTGCAAAAAGTATCTCGGTGGTAAGACCTGCGGTGTAGTTTCCTTTGGCGTTAAGGGAGGACGCAGCGGTGCCATGAAGTTTATGGACAGCCTTTCTCTTGCTAACATCGTGGTTCACGTAGCAGATGCCCGCACCTGTGTGCTCCATCCTGCATCCACTACCCACCGTCAGCTTACAGACGAGCAGCTTGTTAATGCAGGCATCGGTGCAGACCTTGTCCGTATGTCCGTAGGTATCGAGCATATCGACGATATAATTGCAGATATTGAGGCTGCACTTTCCAAAGTAGATTGCTGAATTTAAAGGAGGAATCCCCCCTTGCCTATAAAGATCCCCAACGCTCTCCCCGCAACACAGACTCTTCTCGGTGAGAATATATTCGTAATTACGGAAACGAGAGCTATAACACAGGATATCAGACCGCTGAAGATCGCTATCCTTAATCTGATGCCCACAAAGATAACAACAGAAACTCAGCTTGCACGCCTTCTCGGAAACACTCCCCTTCAGGTGGAGCTTGAGCTTCTTCACACAGCCTCCCACGTAGCCAAAAATACCGCTCCTGAGCATATGCTCTCCTTTTACAAGACCTTTGAGGACGTTAAGGATGAGTATTTTGACGGACTTATCATAACCGGTGCCCCCGTTGAGCAGATGGAGTTTGAAGAGGTCAGCTACTGGGATGAGCTTTGCAGCGTCATGGAGTGGTCGAAGACCCACGTAACAAGCACGTTTCACATTTGCTGGGGCGCGCAGGCAGGTCTTTACTATCATTACGGCATCAAAAAATATCCTCTTGAGGAGAAGCTTTTCGGTGTTTTTATGCACGAGAAGGACAGAAAGAGTTCTATTCTCCTTCGCGGATTTGATGACGTATTCCCGGCGCCTCATTCACGCCACACATATGTGAGACGTGAGGATATCGAGGCTTGCCCCGAGCTTAAGATCCTTGCTTCAAGCAAGGAGGCGGGAGTATATGCCATCTCAAACCACGGCGGAAGCCAGGTGTTTATAACGGGTCATTCCGAATATGATGCGGACACTCTGAAAAAGGAGTACCTTCGCGATAAGAATGCAGGCCTTCCCATAAAGGTGCCCTATAACTATTTTCCAGATGACGATGATACCAAGGAGCCTAAGGTCACCTGGAGAAGCCACGCAAATCTTCTCTACTCCAACTGGCTCAACTATTTCGTATACCAGACAACGCCTTATGACCTTTCGACTATGAAGTCGAAGTCATAAAATGTTTTAGCTTACTGAAAAATCCAACCAAAGAAAGGAAATATAACAATGACTGAACAGCCTCACATCAAAACCCAGCAGTTTTCTATTTATGATGAGAAAACAAAGGAGATGCATACTATCCTTGCGGCCGTATATCAGGCTCTCAGAGAGAAGGGCTATGATCCCATAAACCAGCTCGTCGGCTACATCCTCTCCGAGGACCCCACCTATATCACAAACCATAAAAGCGCAAGAAGCCTTATCTGCCGTATCGACCGCGATGAGCTTATGCGCGAGCTTGTAAAGAATTACCTCGGTATCTGACAGGAGACTGAGCTTGATTATCTATAAGCTGCCCGATTGTACCATCGTTCCCTCCCTGCCTGAGGGTGCGGTGCTTGCTCTCGGTAATTTTGATGGTGTACACCGCGGCCATCAGTGCCTTTTCGAAACCGCACGGGAAATGTGCGGCCCCGATGCAGGCACAGCCTGCTGCGTGTGGACCTTTGATTCTCTTGCCAAGGCTGAAGATGGTGCCGCTTGCCTTACTGATATGAACGCAAAGCTTGCACTTTTTTCAGAATACGGTCTGGACTATGCAGTTTTTGAAAGCTTTGATGAGATAAGACATCTTTCGTGCGCAGATTTTGTTTCCCGCATCCTTTCCGAGGGTCATAAGGCGGGGGGCGTTGTTTGCGGCTTCAATTTCCGCTTCGGAAACGGAGGCGAGGGAGATGCAGACCTTCTTTGCGCTCTTTGCGATGAGAAGGGTATTTCACACCGTGTTGTTCCTCCTGTAGCTGTCGGAGATATCGTTGTTTCTTCGACTAAGATCAGAGAGCTGATACAGGGCGGTGATATGGAGGGTGCATATGAGCTTCTCGGCCACCCCTATTCCATCAGCTTCCCCGTTGTTCATGGCAATGAGATAGGCAGAAAAATGGGTATTCCCACCATAAATCAGTCCTTTGCCGAGGGGCATTGTATCCCCGGACAGGGTATTTATGCCTGCACCGTTTTTGTAGACGGAGGAATATACCTTGGTGTTGCAAACGTGGGAGTTCGTCCCACCGTTTCCAACGGTACGGTCGTAAACTGTGAAACACATATTATTAATTATTCCGGCGATCTTTACGGAAGAGAGATCAAGGTGGAGTTCTATGAGCGCCTCCGCGAGGAGATGAAGTTTGACTCCATAGATGCTCTGCGCCGTCAGATAAAGATCGATATTTCCGAATGTCTTGACTATTTCTGCCAGAGATTCGGCAGCTGAGAGTTATTTACATAAAAAGAAAGGAGGCACCGGATGAAAAAGCAAATACCAAAAAGGCTTTTGTGCCTTGCACTGACCGTATTTTTGATCATACCGCTTTTAGCGATCATGCCGGTGTCGGTAAATGCTCTTGAGGATCCTGAGGTATCCAATACAACGGCGGCATATCTCTACAATCTTGAGAACGAAAAGGTTGTTTATAAATATAACGCCGATGAGCCGGTATGTCCTACGTCTACGGTAAAGCTGATGACAGGCATTATTGCCATCGAAACTCTTCGTGACAGAATGGACGAGGTAGTGACCGTTACGGATGAGATGAGGTCATATTTTGCGGGCAACAGTATAGGTCTGCAGGTTGGCGAGACTGTTGTGCTGAAGGATATGATAGGCGCTCTTCTTGTAAACGGTGCCAACGATGCGGCTTACGTTCTTGCTCTTACCATATGTCCCACTGTGGAGGAGTTCGTTATGCTTATGAATACAAGAGCTAACGAGCTGGGTGCGTATAATACCCATTATGCAAACCCTACCGGCCTCCATCACGACGAAATGATGACCACCGCCGCAGATACTGCCACCATCGCTCTTTTTGCTTACAATCTTGAAGGATTTATGGATTATGCAGGTCTTACACGATATACTATCAGCGAGACTAACCTTAATGTGGCAAGAGCTGTCTATAACAGAAACGCCCTTCTTTCAAACTCTGAAGAGAAGAAGTATTTTTATGAAAAAGCAAGAGGTATGAATGCGGGAAGCACCTACGAGGGCGGATATGCCGTGGTAACCACCGCCTCTGACGGCGATCTTACCTATCTTGCCGTGGTGCTTGGAGCACAGAAGGTGGACAATACCATCTATTCATACGTTAATGCGACAAATATGCTTGAGTGGGCCTTCGAATCGTTCATGTATATGGATGTGCTTTCGCCTGATCAGATAATGTGCGAGATTCCCGTTACCCTTGCAACCGGTGTGGATCACGTTACCATGGTTGCCAGCGATTCTCTAACCGTTTATCTCCCCTCGGATACGGATCTTGAAAAAGAGGTGGAGTACAGCTGGGTCACAAACGTGGAATCCCTGCAGGCTCCTGTGAAAAAGGGTGATATCGTTGGTCACGTCACGGTTCTCTATAAAGGAGAGCCTATAGGAAGCGCAAAGCTGATCACCACTGCCGATATTGAGAGAAACGAAATGCTTTTCGGTCTCTATCGTATCAGCGAGTTTACAAAAAGCAAGTTCTTCATTGCTACCGTGGTCTCCATCGTAGTGTTCTCTGTGGCATATGTTCTCGGAAAGGCATACGTTCTGGGAAGACGCTCCAGAAACAGGTTCAGATAAGGGGTAAATATGAAAAAAGTAAAAAGGCAAACGAAGCTTAAAATAACCCTTGCGTTGCTTTGCCTTGCAGCAACAGTTCTTTCGTTACTTCTCATTCTGGATTCCTGCAATGCCCGCATGGATGCAGAATTATTTGCTGACTGCAATAAGGATGGCAAGGTAAACGCCATTGATTCAATTCTTCTCGGCCGATATTTGGGCGGAGCGAGGATCAATATTCATCAGATTGCTTCAGATATAAATAAGGACGGTATCCTTACCGAGGCTGACCATTCACTGTTGCGTGAGTATATTGCGGAGGCATACCTGCCCGGCAAGCGGTTTGAGACTATCTTTTTAAACAGTATTCCCATCAGCGACTATTCTGTGGTATTGCCGAAGGAAAGCTCGGATTTTGAAAAATGGACGGCTCAGATATTTTCCGATACTGTAAAAAGCCTTTCGGGACAGGGTCTCAAGGTCGTTACTGATGATATGGAGCCTCAGAATTACGAGATCCTTATCGGTGAGACTGCAAGAGCTGAGAGTCAGGGCGTTGTTGCGACAGACGGACAGTATATGGCCTTTTCGTCAGGCACAAAGATCGTTCTGAAGGGAAATGATTATTTTATCGGAGCGGGAGTGGGATATATTATCTCGGCTCTTGAAAATTCCGATGCACCGTGGAACGGCGACGTACACGTGGACGTGCCAACGGAGACAGTTTCCCGCATAGTTGAATGGGAGGCACCCGAAAACGTCTTCTATATAATCGGTGACGGTATGGGACTCAACCATACCATAATGGCAACGGACCCTGCGCCCCTTGTTGAGTATGGCAACGGCAGGATATCTCCCCCCGAGGAGAGCGGAACCGGCGTGTTCTGGCCTGCTACCTTTGACCACGTGGGCAATGCCGTTACCCTTAATATTCAGAACAGCACCACCGATTCCGCTGCGGGTGCGACGGCGCTCTCCACAGGATATAAGACCCTGAACGGCGCTCTCGGTATGATCCCTGCAGATCTTGACGGTGACGGTGTTGAGGATGAGTTTCGCTCTGTACAGAACGTGCGCGAGCTTGCAACTCTCAGAGGAAAGGCTACAGGTGTACTCTCAACGGATAAGATAACAGGAGCGACACCGAACGCATTTCTCGTTCATCATTATACAAGAAAAGACAGAAATATTCTGACTGAGCAGCAGAGCGCACTTGCTAACTCCCGTCTTGCCTGCAATTATCTGTGGTGCAGCTATGACAGCGATGACTCTCTTGATAAGTTTATCAATGCGGTTGATACCTGCGATGATAACCCCGGCGGCTTCTTCATTATGTTGGAGGAGGCTATGATAGACAAGTATGCGGAGAAAATGGATTACGATAACGTGATCCGCACCGTGAAAAGGCTTAACCTGGTGACGGCGTATGCGGCTACCTATGCTATGTGCCACCGGGATACCGTGATCGTTATTACTGCCGACCACGAGACAGGCTCTCTTGACCACGGTGCAGACGGAGTATGGCGCTGGACCGGAGACGGAGAGCACAGCACCAGAAACGTTCCCGTGTTTGCAATGGGTTACGGAACGGAGTATTTTCACGCTACAACGAGAGATAATACTGAGATATCAAAGTTTGTCTTTGAGGCAGTAAAATACAAATAAATAAAACGGCGGTCGTTACTGTGCATAGGTCCAGTAACGACCGCCGTTTTATTTTATATCTTATTGGCTGCTTTCTTTTTAATGAAAGCAGCCGTATTTCTTAGAACAGGCCTGTGATCTTACCGTTTTCATCAACGTCGATACGCTCTGCCGCAGGCACCTTGGGAAGGCCGGGCATTGTCATAATATCGCCGGTGAGTACTACGATAAAGCCTGCACCTGCAGATACCTTAACGTTCTTGATGGTAACGTCAAAGTTCTCGGGTGCTCCAAGCTTTGTGGGGTCATCGGAGAATGAATACTGTGTTTTTGCAACACAGATGGGCATCTTATCGAAGCCGAGGGCTGTGAGCTCTGCGATCTGCTTCTTTGCCTGAGGAGTAATGACGATGCTGTTACCGCCGTAGATCTTCTTAACGATAGCCTCGATTTTCTCCTCAATGGAGCAGTCAAGCTCGTAGGAGAATGTGAAGTCTCCCTTTTCCTCATCACAAAGGCGAACTACCTCGCGGGCAAGCTCTTCACCGCCCTTGCCGCCTTCTGCCCATACGTTGGAAAGAACTGTATTAACGCCAAGCTCCTTACACTTACCTATGATAAACTCGATCTCCGCATCCGTATCTGTGGGGAAACGGTTTACAGCTACCACGCAGGGGAGCTTATAAACGTTCTTCATATTTGAAACGTGACGGAGGAGGTTGGGGATACCCTTTTCCAGTGCCTCGATATCCTCATTTGCAAGCTCTGTCTTTGCGCGGCCGCCGTGCATCTTGAGAGCGCGGACGGTTGCAACTACTACAACTGCATCGGGAACGAGTCCTGCCATACGGCACTTAATATCAAGGAATTTTTCAGCACCAAGGTCTGCGCCGAATCCTGCCTCTGTAATAGTGTAGTCGCCCATCTTGAGAGCAAGCTTTGTTGCCATTACGGAGTTACAGCCATGAGCGATATTTGCAAAGGGGCCGCCGTGAACGAATGCGGGTGTACCCTCAAGGGTCTGGACAAGGTTAGGCTTGATAGCATCCTTGAGGAGAGCTGTCATTGCGCCCTGAGCCTTGAGCTGACCGCAGGTAACGGGCTCGCCTGCAAAGTTATAAGCAACGATTATGCGGCTGAGGCGCTCCTTCAGATCGGTGATGGAGTTGGAGAGGCAGAGAATCGCCATGATCTCGCTGGCAACGGTGATGTCGAAGCCGTCCTCACGGGGAACACCGTTCACCTTACCTCCCATACCGTCAACGATGAAGCGAAGCTGTCTGTCGTTCATATCAACGCATCTCTTCCATGTGATGCGGCGAACATCGATGCCCAGACTGTTGCCCTGCTGGATATGGTTATCGAGCATTGCGGCAAGAAGGTTGTTTGCGGCGCCTATAGCGTGGAAGTCGCCTGTGAAATGAAGGTTGATATCCTCCATGGGAACTACCTGAGCGTATCCGCCGCCTGCGGCGCCGCCCTTGACACCGAATACGGGGCCGAGGGAGGGCTCTCGAAGGGCTACGGTTACGTCCTTGCCGATTCTTCTGAGTCCGTCTGCAAGTCCGATGGTGGTTGTTGTCTTACCCTCACCTGCAGGTGTGGGAGTGATTGCTGTTACTAAAATGAGCTTGCCGTTTTCGCGGTCTGTCTCACTAAGGAGTGCGGGATCGATCTTTGCCTTGTATCTACCGTACTGCTCAAGATACTTTTCGTCAACGTGAGCGGTAGCGGCAATCTCGCTGATGTGCTTCATCTCGCAAGCCTGAGCGATCTCAATGTCGGAAAGATATGCCATTGGTTTAATCTCCTATAATAATATAATGAAGGAACTATTATCAGTTGCCGTTCTGCTTGTGAAGAACAACGTCGTGTGCGCCGCCCTCAAC
>JAFXFQ010000056.1 GCA_017520365.1 Clostridia bacterium | reverse complement strand
TATAATTGCCTCAGCCTCGGTGGTGGGGCACGAGGAGGCTATTGGCCCCTTGGGCGGCTGCTTTGATACGGCGGTGGAGGGAGATGATCTTTTCGGAGAGGAGACCTGGGAGAGGGCGGAATCTGCTGTTTTAAGGATTGCCTTATCCACGGCGCTTTCAAAGGCGCTTATGACGGATGATGACATTGATATCGTTCTTTCTGGAGACCTTGTCAACCAGTGCATAAGCTCGGCTTACGGATTATGTGAGCTGAAAACGCCGTATCTTGGTTTATATGGAGCCTGCTCTACGGCTGCCGAGGGACTTTTGATATCGTCTCTTCTGGCATCGGCATACGGTCTGCGCTGTGCATCAGCCACTTCGTCCCATAATGCTACGGCAGAGCGCCAATTCCGTTCTCCTCTTGAGTATGGGGGGCAGAGAGCGCCTACCTCGCAGTGGACGGTGACGGGCTCCGGGGCTTTTGTGGTAAGCTTTGATTTTTCCGATGCCCTTCGGGCAGCATCGGAGGGGGATATCTGTATTCCCGAAATATCCGAGGTGGTAGCGGGTAGAATAGTTGATGCGGGCATAACCGATCCTGCTAATATGGGGGCTGCCATGGCACCTGCGGCGGCAGATACCCTGATCCGGTATTTTGAGGATGGCGGTAAGGATCCGGCACTTATAGTTACGGGCGATCTCGGCTATGAGGGTGTGGAGATATTGAAGGATATAATGAGAGCACAGGGCAAGGACGTGTCCGGAATCCTTACAGATTGCGGCCTTATGATATACGACAGGGAAAGGCAGGACAAGCATTCCGGGGGCAGCGGCTGCGGGTGCAGCGCGGCAGTTCTCGCTTCTTTTTTTCTTGACAAAATAAGAGGTGGCGAGCTATCCGACTTGCTTTTTGTCGGCACAGGTGCTCTTATGAATACCATGAGCCTTTATCAGGGACAGAGCATACCCGCAGTAGCTCATCTTGTGCATGCTCGGGGTAGGAAAAGGGCGGAGGGAAGGATATGAGCGAGCTATTGGTCGGTTGTCTTAAGGCGTTTTTGACAGGCGGTGCGCTTTGCGCTATTGCTCAGGTCCTCATAGATAGAACAAAGCTGACCCCTGCAAGGATTCTTGTGACGTACGTGGTTGCGGGCGTGGCCTTGGGCGCCGTCGGGCTTTACTCGCGCTTTTCCGATTTTGCAGGAGCGGGTGCGACGGTCCCGCTGACAGGTTTTGGAAACTTAATTGCAAAAGGCGTAAGGGAGGCGGTGGATAAAGATGGACTCATCGGGGCCCTTTCGGGAGGACTTTGTGCCTCTGCCGCAGGCATCGGTGCAGCACTTGTATTTGGCCTCGCCGCAGCACTGTTGTTTAAATCGAAGAGAAAATGAGAGATAGCTCCACGCTATGGGTAAATTTGAGCTTGGAGGGGAAAGGCTATGTATGGGGGCTTTTGCAAAAAAAGCTCCCACAAGCTTCCTGAAACATAGTCGCCCGCGGGCATAAAGAAAAAACAAAAAGGAGGTATTTGAGCCGGCTCCGACTTTGCAAAAGCAAAGTCCCGAGTTAATATTATACGAAAAAAGCTTCGATACACTCACCTCGATATTCTGTTTAAAAAACGATACTCACTCTTTTTTATCTTTTTCTTAAAGTTTTTTTGGAGTGCAGAACCTTTTTTTCAAAAAAGGTTCTGATTAATCCCCTCCCTCAAACTCCGATATAGAGGTGGTTGGAAAATGCACGCATTGTGACCTTTGTGTTGTAGGTTTTTTGCTAAAATTCGGCCAATTTCTTAAAATTCATAAATATATAGCAAAATAGTTACATTTTATTAACAAATTGTGCAGTATTTACAAGCGGAGAAAAAAACGCCAAAAAATTGTGCAGTATGGTCAAAATTAACGCCTTCCCTTATGCGATTGGTACAAAAAGAGTATAAAACACGCTGCGCAATAAAAGTAAATAAAAATTACATTCCAAGAAACAAGCCCTGCATTATGTGATGAAAGCGTGTTTATATCCCGTATATTCCGTTCATAAAGTAAATTTAAATTACTCGCAAAACAGAGTGGAAAACGGGTGCGAAAAAGGCGTAAAAAAACCGTGTTTCTAAGGCCTCGAAACCCCGTTGCTACGGGGCGATTCTCATTTTCAAAGCCATTGCATATATGTAGGTAGAAACTTGACACAGGGGCACACTTGTGTTATCATAAATTGTATACAAAAGGGACTTAAAGGCGCTTTTTGTCCCGTTTGCTCAGCGATGCTGATACTGACGGCAACGCTGTCCGTAAAAGCACCCCGAAAGGGGCGCGAGAGCAGCCCAAAAGGCACTATTCACAGTAGGAGGAAGAACTTATGAGAACCACGAAGACCAAAAAGCTGTTGGCGCTTTTCCTTGCGCTTGTCATGCTTGTTGGCTCCGCACTGCCCGTGTTTGCTGCTGAAGCAACTACCGGCACCACCGATAGCGGTGCGGGAACAAACGTAGCTCTTCAGGAGCTGAGCGATGAGTATTCGCTCATGAACTATGAGGAGTACAAGAAAAACAAAGGAATCAACGTTGATACTGTTGACGGTATGCGTAACAAGGGTGTTTCGGTCACCGTTCCTGCGACCGAGTATCTCCGCGACGAGGAGTATACCACTGCCGACATCACCGTTGACAACATCGACAACAGGGATTGTATAATCGTCCCTCAGACCGGTAAGGTTTCCTGGAAGGTCCAGGTTCCCAAGACAGGTCTTTACTGTGTTCGTCTTGTTTATCGTTCAACGACTGACGACACAATGGACATCGAGCGTATTTTCACCATCGACGGTAAGGCTCCTTATCAGGAGGCGAGATACCAGAGTCTTCACAAGACATGGACGTTCAAATATCTCTCTGAGGACGGCGGCAGAACCGGCGCCTTCAAGAAGGACCCCACTGAGAACGAGCTTCGTCCCGAAGCTGCGGTTGTACACGCTTGGACTGAATTCAGCATCAGCGATGTCGACGGCTACTACACCACTCCCCTTGAATTCCTTCTTAACGAGAAGGTAGAGGCTACCGAGGACGACCCCGGCCACAGCGGCGAGGTTATCCTTACCCTTGAGGGTGTTCGTGATGAGATGGCTATTGCTGAGGTTGGAATCTATACATATGAGTCTGCGATCTCTTATGCGGACTATATCAAGGGACTCAAGGATGCAGGAAAGTACACAACTCCCACAGCTGCCCCTGTTAAGCTCGAGGCGGAGCTTCCTGTATTTGTTTCTCACTATACCATCTATCCCGTATACGACCGTTCATCTCCCCTCACCAGCCCTCAGGATTCTGTGGCTATCCTCAGAAACACCATCGGTGCTGATAAGTGGGTAAGAAGCGGACAGTGGATCAAGTACGGATTCAAGTGTGAGGAAAGCGGTATGTACCAGATCGGTATGCGCTTTATGCAGGACACATTGAAGGGTATGTATTCATCCAGAGCCATAAAGATCAACGGACAGTACCTCTTTGAGGAAGCAAAGAATCTTCAGTTCGGATATAAGAACGCTTTCCAGTACGATTACCTTACAGACGGTGACCAGTACTTCGAGTTCTATTTCGAAAAGGGTCAGGAGTACACCATCGAGTTTGAGGTAGTGCTCGGAAGCTTTGCAGACGTTGTTCGTCAGGTAGACGGTATTATCACCAGTCTTAACGATGACTACCTGAGAATTATGGAGCTCACAGGTGCAGATGCCGACGTTAACCGTGACTATGGTCTTGCTCGCGTAATGCCCGAGGTTATTATCGACCTCGCTCTCCAGGCAGACCTCCTTTATACATTGGTAGACTTCATCACAGAAACCGCCGGCCTTAAGTCTGAGACAACATCTACACTTGAGCAGGCAGCAGTTCTCATTGAGAGAATGTCTGAGGATGAAAAGGAGATCGCTGCAAACCTCAGCTCTCTTAAGTCTTACATCTCCTCTCTCGGTACATGGCTCTCCGATATGAGCGCACAGTTCCTTGAGGTTGACTACATCAAGATCGTTCCCACAGGAACAGAGAAGGATAAGGCAGAGGCGGGCTTCTGGAGCGCAATGTGGTTTGAAATCAAGAAGTTCGTAGCGAGCTTCTTTGCTAACTACGATGCATTCTCCGTAGACGCAGGCGACAACAAGCTTATCACCGTTTGGACATCCTCCGGACGTGATCAGGCGCAGATCACAAAGAACCTTATCGATGCAGGATTCACAGAAGGTGAAAAGGGCAAGGGTGTTTCAGTAAACCTTAAGCTTACTGCAGGCGGCGCACTTCTCCCCTCAATTCTCGCAGGCGTTGGTCCCGATGTTTCCATCGATGCTACCAGCCCGATGGAGATGGCGATCCGCGGTGCGATCCTGCCCCTTAATGATTATGATACCTTTGATGAGGTAATGGCAAGATTCTCCGACAGTGCAAAGGTTCCCCTTTCACTTTACGGAAAGACATACGCAGTTCCCACAAACCAGGGATTCTCAATGATGTTCGTTCGTGAGGACATCGTTACAGAGCTTGGCCTCAAGATCCCCGAGACATGGGATGAGCTTATGTCAATGGTACCTGTTCTTCAGTTTAATAACATGGACATCGGTATGTCTCAGGACTTCGCCGTATTCCTCTACCAGAGCGGCGGCCAGTACTGGAAGAACGAAGGTATGGCAATCAACTTTGACGACTATCAGGCACTTGATGCATTCGAATATATGTGTAACCTCTTTACACAGTATTCTCTCCCCACAGCTTACGACGCACAGAACCGTTTCAAGACCGGTGAAATGCCCGTAATCATTTCTTCCTACGTTCTCTATAATACACTTACAGTATTTGCTCCCGAAATTTCCGGACTCTGGAGATTCTACCAGATTCCCGGTACACCTGTTGTTGACGAAAACGGCGCTCCCGTTCTCGACGAGAATGGTGATCAGGTGATCAACCGCCACTCCATTTCCTCCATCTCCGGTGTAATCATTCCCAAGGGATGTAAGGATACAGAGAGCGCTTGGAAGTTCCTCGACTGGTACAGCGATGCTGAGTTCCAGATCGACTACTGTAACGAAATGGTTGCTCTTCTCGGACCCTCCGGTAAGACAACACCTGCTAACCGCGAGGCTCTCAAGGAGCTTCCCTGGACAAGTGAAGAGCTTGAGGTTCTCGAGACCTGTCTCGATGAGACATACGCTATTGAGCCCTTCCCCGGTGACTATTTCGTAGGACGTTACACAGGCTTCGCATTTGCAGCAGCTTACAACCAGGGTGCAGACCCCTCTGACTCTCTCCTCCAGCACGTTGATGCTATCAACAAGGAGCTCTCCCGTAAGCGTAAGGAGTTTGACCTTATGCTCAACGAGGACTGGATGGCGATTCAGGAATATATGGGCTTTGAATCCTTCGATGATTGGAGGAATTACTGGGCTGTAGAAAGAAACACAACTCCCGATTCTATTGATTGTATCCAGGATAGAGGCGGTGCTGACAAGTATACGTACGTTGACTGGATGAAGGATCATAATATCAGCGCAGAAAACTTCGCCGATTGGGAAAGAGCAGTTAAGTACGATGAGACTGAAAAGTCTTATAAGGACTGGCTCGCAGGCAAATAATTCCTTCCTATTTATTTATATAATATAATAAATCATCATATCCGGCTCGGCGACCGCTTCGCCGAGTCGGGAAAAATCTAAAACAGGAGAAAAAGACATGACTAAGAAAGCGAAAGAAGCCCTGGCCAACGGTACGATGACGAAGCGTCAGTGGACATGGCATCTTATGAAGCGCTATAAAGTCGGATATTTCATGATTATCCCCTTTATGCTGCTGTTCTTCGTATTCACTATTATTCCTGTCGCCGCTTCCCTGCTCGTAGGCTTCACCGACTATAACATGATCGAGATTCCTAACTGGGTAGGCCTGGACAACTACATTACATTGTTCCTTGACGACGACCTCTTTATCACAGCTGTAAAGAACACACTTATCTTCGCTGTGCTCACAGGACCTACATCATTCATCCTTTCCTTTATTGTTGCATGGTTCATCAATGAGCTCGGCCCCAGAACAAGAGCTATCGTAACTCTTATCTTCTATGCGCCCTCCATTTCCGGCGGTGCGTTCACCATCTTCCAGTATATCTTCGCATCCGACTCTTACGGTCTTGTAAACGGTTGGCTCATGAAGTTTGGATTTATCGACTCTCCTATCCTCTTCTTCACTGACGTTAACTACATTGTTCCTCTTTGCGTAGCTATTTCTCTCTGGATGTCTCTCGGTACCTCCTTCCTGTCCTTCGTTGCAGGTCTTCAGGGTATTGACCGCGCTCAGTTTGAGGCAGCTTCCGTTGACGGAATTACAAACCGTTGGCAGGAGCTCTGGTACGTAACTCTCCCCAACATGAAGCCTCAGCTTATGTTCGGTTCCGTTATGGCTATTACAGGCTCCTTCGGTTACGGCGCAATGGTAACTGCTCTTGCAGGTAACCCCTCCACTGACTACGTTGCTTATACCATCTCCCACCACATCGAGGAGTACGGCGGAGCTCGTATGGAGATCGGTTATTCTTCCGCTATCTCGTTCGTACTGTTCCTGATCATGATCTCAGCGAATATGTTCGTTCAGAAACTTCTTTCAAAGGTAGGTGAATGACGGTGAGTAAACTCAGAACCAGAAACCATACCGTCGTTCTCAACAGAAGTAGCGGCGGTGACCTTGGTATCACGATATTCCTCGTGCTGCTCGGAGCAATTA
>JAFXFQ010000055.1 GCA_017520365.1 Clostridia bacterium | reverse complement strand
TGGCAAGCCCCATTATGAGAAAGGATGCCCTTGTTACAGGACCTCCGTAAGCAAAGGCAGAGGCAAGGCCCGTTTTATTCTTCAATCCTGTTGATCTGTTATTTAACATTATTGCCCGTGCCTTTCTTTTTTGTTTTCAGAGGCTTTGCCTGAGGGAGGCGTTGAAGGCCTCCGTCTTTTCCCGAGCGTTTCTTTCGGTAACCTCTCCGTTTACTATGGCCTTGCCCATATTTTCCATAGGTACCCAGAACGCCGCCATTTCGGGAATGGATGGCTGTACCACAGCGGTTTTTGATATGGTGCTGTCCTGTGCCTGGGCAGTAATATCGTCCCTGAGCTTTTCAGACTGTAAAAGCTCACGGTGAGAGGGGATGATGCCTCTCATATCGTAGTGAGCCTCCTGTGCCTCACGGCTTCCGAGAAAGGAGGCAAGGGCCACCGCCACCTCGGGAGCGCTGCAGTTTGGGTTAACTCCGATAGCCTTTGAGCCGGAGAAGGAGAGAAGCTGCCTCTCAACACCGCCGATCAGTGCTGTGGGGAGAGGGGCCGCGCCGAAATCGTCACCCAATGCGGACTTTATTTTTTCCGCATCCCAGCTTCCTGAAAATATGGCGCCGATGCTGCCGCCAAGAAGTCCCGAAAGACCTGCACCCTCCGCATCGTTTACGAAATTGGGGTCAGCCGCAAGGGCGCAAAGATATTGAGTCGCCTCCGTGCCTGCCTTGCCTCCGAAATTGATGCCTGCGGCGCTGTCTGTGCCGTTTTCGCCGAAAAGGGTACATCCGTTTGCAAGGTAAAAAGCTCCCGCATACCAGGAATTTGTGAGAGGGAAGGCCACCTTGCCCTTCTTTAGCATGGTGTCAAGGCTCTTCACGTCCTCCTCTGAGAAGATAGACTTGTTGTAGAACATAAACCAGGTGTTGCCCGAAAAGGGCACGCCGTAAACTCCTCCGTCAGGGGACGTGACAGATGCTACCATGGCATCGGAATTTGATTTTTTTATCTCGTCGAGAACGGTGCCGCCAAGGCGGGATATGGCGTTTGCCTGAAGGAGAGAGCCAAGCTGGTCGTTGGCGAAAAAGTAAACGTCTGCACTTCCCGAGGGGTCGGCAGAAACGTTTTTGCCTGCATCTCCCTCGGAGCAAACTCCGTATTTGAAGGTTATGTCCCATTCGGGGTGGGCATCGTTAAAGGTCTCGCACATAACGGGCAGCCAACCCTCCTCGTCGGGTTGGTCCTCACTGGGAGCCCATACGGTGAGCGTCACCTTTTTGGCGTCGCCCTGACCATCCTTATCTTTTTTTGTGCAGGAGGTGAGGGAAGGCAGTATCATCATAATAGCAAGTATTAAAGCTGTATATCGTTTCATATATCCTCCGATTAGTTGCTGATACAGCCTTATTATGCCCAAAAGATGAAATTGTAGTATTGGAAAACAAAAAAAAGTTGTGATTCTCCACTTTTGCAAATGAAAACCGCAGTCACAGCCGAAAAAACGGTCAGCACCAATAAAAAAGCATTCCCTGCTTTTGCAGGGAATGCTCTGATTATTCTTTATTTTTGGATAATGTTAACGTCTACCTTGTTATAGGGTATCTCAATTCCCTCGCGGTCAAATGCCTTTTTCACGTTTTCATTCATTGCGAAGGTAATGGTCCAGTAATCCTCTGCCGCACACCAGATGCGGACACGATAGCGGATACCGCTGGGGTCGTATGATACAACAAGCACCTCCATTGGTTTTTCATCGTTCATCTTCATTGCCTCGGGGATAGCCCTTGCAGTATCAAGGATGATGCCCTTCACCTTTTCTATGTCGCAATTGTAAGCGGCGGAGAACTCCATATCAGCTCTGCGTGTTTTTTCCGCAGAGTAGTTGATAAGGGTCTCCGTTGTGAGAATGCTGTTGGGAATGAATATCTTTTTGTTATCGGGGGTGGCAAGAGAGGTGTGGAAAATGCCTATGGATGTCACCGTGCCGGAAAAGCCGCCGCACTCAATATAATTTCCCACAGAGAAGGGGCGGAATATGATTATCATAATGCCGCCTGCGATATTTGAAAGGCCGCCCTGCAGAGCAAGACCGATGGCAACGCCGGCACTGGCAACGAGGGCAACCATGCTGGTCATGGGAACTCCGAGAAAGGCTGCAACGGTAATGAGAACGATGGCCTTGAAGGCGATGCTGAGAAAGCTTATGAGAAAGCTTTTAACAGAGTCGTCTGTTCTTTCGAAAAGCTTGCTCTTTTTCAGCTTCTTCAAAAGAATGTTGACTATCTTAAAGCCGACGAAAAGGATAAAAAGGCCGATAAAGAGCTTGATGGCGAAGCTTGCTACTGTGCTCACCGCTCCGTTGAGAGCTTTGTCACCGAATATCTTGTTAATAAGGTCTGTCATTGGATATCCTTTCTTTTTGCGGTCTCGGCGATGTTTATAGTTTTGAGACCGTGCTTGCTTGCATGATTAAAGGTGTAGTATGCGCCGCCGCGCATTGCGGTAAGGTAGGCTACGCATGCGGATGCGTGGGCTGTCATCCAACGGTTTCGCTCATGCATACAGCCGGGGGCGTAAAACGTCCGGATATATTTAACGTCATCTGCCTGCCCAAGGATCTTTTTGTATCTGAAAAGATCAGACTCGTTGGTCCATTTGACAGTCTGGTCACGGCAGGGAAGGGCCAACACCAGCTTCACGTGGGGAAAACGGGTCTTCATGGCCAGAACGCATTCTGCCGCTTCTGTATCAAAGCCTACTGCTCCTCCGCAGATAAAGGTGTCATATCCCTGAAGAATAAGCTGTGCCACCGTTGAATAAAGACGGGACAGTATTTCAGGCAGTGATTCCGTCGGAATCGTTCTGTGACCCGTGAAGCAAGCTGTATTTTCTTTTTCCATACTGTCACCCCTTTCCCGTTTATTTTACTATCTTGATCATCGGTTGTCAAGGCATTGCAGTCAAATGCAACACCACCGATAAATAGGAGCTTAGCCGCAAAGGCGGCATTAATATTGCTTCGCAGGGATATGTTCCCAAAGGGAACGTGAAGGAACAAAACCGCCGAGGCGTTTTTGAATTTTTATTATAAAGAATGAGATAAACCGGAGTTTAGCGGGATGTTTGAAAATTTTTTACCGTATGGGCGGATTCCGATTTATCAATACAAAGAAAGAGTCCCGCTGTTGTAACCCAACAGCGGGACGTGTGATTACTTTGCGTAATGAACGGCACGGCTCTCACGGATGATATTCACCTTGATCTGGCCGGGATACTCAAGCTCATCCTCGATCTTCTTGACAATATCTCTTGCGATGAGAGGCATCTTGTCATCGGAAATGATCTCGGGCTTGACCATGATACGGACCTCGCGGCCTGCCTGAATAGCGAAGGATTTTTCGATACCCTCAAAGCTGCAGGCGATCTCCTCAAGCTTTGTGAGACGCTTGATATAGTTTTCAAGGTTTTCACGGCGTGCGCCGGGACGTGCAGCGGAAATAGCATCTGCCGCCTGAACTATCATAGCAACGAGAGTCTGGGGCTCAACGTCGCCATGGTGAGCTTCGATTGCGTGGATGACATCCTTGTTTTCCTTATACTTTCTTGCGGTGTCAACACCGAGCTGAACGTGGCTTCCCTCCTGCTCTGCGGTGAGTGCCTTACCGATATCGTGGAGAAGACCTGCACGCTTTGCAAGCATGGGATCAACGCCAAGCTCATCGGCAATAATGCCGGAGAGGAGAGATACCTCGATGGAGTGGCGAAGAACGTTCTGACCGTAGCTGGTACGGTACTTGAGTCGGCCGAGGAGCTTGACAAGCTCACCGTTAAGGCCGTGGATGCCTGTTTCGAAGGTAGCCTGATCGCCTGCCTTCTTGATGGAGACCTCAACCTCGTGACGAGCCTTTTCAACCATTTCTTCAATACGTGCGGGATGGATTCGGCCGTCGGAGATAAGCTTTTCAAGGGCGATACGTGCCACCTCGCGGCGGACGGGATCAAAGCAGGATACTGTGATCGCCTCGGGTGTATCGTCAATGATAAGATCAACGCCTGTAAGGGTCTCGATGGTGCGGATGTTGCGTCCCTCACGACCGATGATTCGTCCCTTCATCTCCTCGGAGGGGAGAGTAACGGTGGAGACGGTGATCTCGGCAACGTGGTCAGCGGCGCAACGCTGGATCGCAAGGGCAACTATGTTGCGTGCCTTTTCGTCGGCGTTGTCCTTGAACTCCTGCTCGAGCTCGACCATCTTATTGGCCTGCTCGTGGCGGACCTCCTCAACCATATCCTCGATAAGCTTCATTCTCGCCTGCTCGGCGGTCATGCCGGATATACGCTGAAGAGCCATTCTTGCCTCGGTCTTCTGATTCTGAAGATCCTCTGCAAGAAGTTCGTTTTCCTGAATTCTTTTCTGAAGCGCTTCGTCCTTCTTTTCAAGATTTTCCGTTTTCTTATCCAGGGTCTCTTCCTTGGACTGAACGCGGCGTTCCTGTCTTGAGAGCTCGCTTCTGCGCTCCTTGATTTCCTGTTCAAACTCGTTCTTTGCACGCAGCATTTCTTCCTTAGCTTCGATAAGGGCTTCTTTCTTTGCAGATGCGGCATCGGCCTTGGCCTGATTCATTCCGTCCGCAATGATCTTCTTAGCCTGAAGCTCGGCGGAACCGATAGTTCTTTCAGCAACCTTTTTGCGATAAGCGA
>JAFXFQ010000054.1 GCA_017520365.1 Clostridia bacterium | reverse complement strand
TTGAAGAGACGGACACCGTCTGCCTCCGCTTCAAGCGGAGTATGGGTATGTCCGAAAAGAGCAAGGTCTGCCTCCTTTTCTTTTGCTCTGTACCAGAGCTGCATATAAGAGGATTTAACGTTATATTTATGTCCGTGACAGCAGAAGATGCGCACCCCGCCAACGTCAAGGGTCTGCTCATCAAGGTATGTGCCCGCAAGACCTGTGCTCAGGTTATCACAGTTTCCCTTCACCGCAACGCAGGGAATGCTGTATATCTTTTCAAAAAGACTTTCCACATCCCGAAGGCCGTCACCGAGAAAGATCATCATATCTGCATCGGGATGGAGGGCAGCGGCCTCTTCAAGCCTTGATGAGCGGCCGTGGGAATCGGAAAACACAAGTATTTTCATTGGAAATGTAATTCCTTTCACGTTGTGGTTTTTTTCGCATATAATGAGACCAGAGCACCCCAAAATAGGGGGTCCGATACTGAATTTCGGAGTGTAAAAATATGAAAATTGATAAAAAAACCATCGAAATGCTATCTTCTATGACCGACGACAATCTTTGGAGGGTGATATGCGCTCTCGGAAGCGCCTCGGGGATAGATCTTTCAAAAACGAAGGTCTCTCACGATGACCTTTGCCGCCTTCGCGAGGCAATGGGGCAAATGACAGAGGCGGACGTAGGAAAGGCCGCCGAGCTTATCAACTCATTTAAGCAAAACGACAGGTCATCTGCAAAGGGGGATCAAGGTCGTGGCTGAGGAAAGCGGTCTCGGAGACCTTATATCCTCTCTTTTGGGAAACAAGGAGGTAATGGAAGCCGTATCATCCGCACAAAAGCACGAAATGCCGACAGAAGGCACAGGCACAAGGTCGGAGCTCTCTCTTTCACCTGAGCTTTTAGCCGCTCTGCCAAAGGTGATGGGCGCCATTTCAAAAACGGGGCTTCTTTCTCCCGAAAAGCCGTCTCCAAAGAAGGAGGGCAACGAGCAAAGCTCAAAAAAGGCTCTTCTTTATGCGCTGAAGCCCTTTCTTTCCGAGAAAAGGAGGGCGCTTATTGACACCCTCATACAGCTTGAGGGAGTATTATCGCTCCTCGGCACCCGACAGGAGCATCAACAAAGCAAGACCGACATCTGAGTTTACAAGGAAAGGAAGGGTTGCAATGTATTCTAAAGCCAAGGGGATGCCACGCTGTGACGCCTCCCCCATACCGCCCCCCGGCTACGACGGAAGCCGTTTCAGAAAAAGGAACGACGGAAGAGACGAGGCCTTTCTTGCTGCTTACGCCCCACCTGCGCAACCGTCGGTCGCAAGGGAAAAGCTACAGCTACATCGGGATATACCGACCGAAGAACCGGAAAAGGCACCTGAAGAGATCATTTGTGAGGAAGATGTCACAACAGAGGCGGAGGAATGCGTCTCCGCACCTTCAACAAAAGAGCTGTCCCTCGGTATAGGAAATGAGGAGCTGCTGCTTATAGCCCTCATTTTGATCCTTGCAGGCGAGGGCAGCGCAGGCACGGAGGCTGTGCTGTTGCTCACTCTGCTGTTATGTATATCATGATCGCATAAGCAAAAGGTACGCAACTGCAAAAGCCATTGCCTTTTGCAAGACTGTTTCTGATTCGGGAGCCTTGAATTCCACCGCATCGCTTTCCGTTCGGCTGATGGTCAACTCGAAGGAGGCCGTTTTCTCAGGCCATGACAGATTATATGAAAACTCTCCGTTTTCCACAGCGGCAACATATCTGCAAACGTCTATATATCCTGCCGCAGGATTCGGTGATACATCGCCCTCTCCCTTGCAGCTCTGCTTTGCCATTTCTTCGGAAACACCTGTGGTAACACTAAGGTGGATGCCCATATCCCTTTCCGAAAGCCGAAGGCTGATGGCTCTGTCACTGCTGACGGTATCTGCTGCGAAGAGCATCGCGGATACGAGCTGGGTATAAACGCTGAGGCTTACATCTGAAAAGCATCTGCAATCGACCTCGTCACCTTCTGCGAAAAAGCTGATTTTTGAAAAGCCCTGCAGTTCCTCCAGCATTTTTGCTGCATTGGCGGAAACGGCCCTTACGTCCATCATTCTATTAACGCGGTCATTATCAAAGCCTTTCTCGGGAACACCGATAAAGCTTTCCACAAAGCTACAAAGCTCATTTCCCGTCAAGGGTGCAGTATCTGTCCGAAAAAGTCTTTCGTTTTCAGCAAAGCTCTCCTCGCTGTCAAAAAGCGTAACGCACGCGTATTTTCTGCCCATAATGCTTCCGAACGTTGCACTTGCGTATCCCTCATTTTCCGACTCATTTATACTGAAGCCAAAGGCCTTTTCATTTACGGAGCTTTGAAAATGAGCCTCAAATTTCAGCACGTCCATCGGACGCATAAAATCGTAAAGGCGATCTCCAACTCTCAATCCGCAGCATACTTCACTGCAGCAGGGATTCATAAATGCAATATATGAGCCTGCCGTGCAAACCACGGCAGGCACCTTTTGAAAATAAGATTTTATCGGATCCATTGTTACATTACAGGTGGCTGCGCGGTGGTATCTGAGCCGTCAGGCTCTGACGTATCCTCATCAAGCCTCTCGGGAGCGCTTACATACTGTCGGGCATTGAAGAACGCCGCCGCAAGTGCTTCATCTACAAGAAGTCTTTGCTCCTCGTTATCACCGCTGAGAAGCGGGCGAAGCAGATATGCGCTGATGCTGCCCGATATAGTCTCGGTCACTGCAGTTATCTCCTCGGGTGTGTGATCTGTCAGATCAATTGACAAAAATTCTGTTTTAGCATATATCTTTTCGATATAGGGGGCGTTGGAGGGAGTGGAGAAAAACTCGCTTACAAAGGAAAGGCTTATAGCCATATCCCCTGCCTTCGTTCTTATACGCTTTATATAGTCACCTATTTCAGATACTATGCTGTTATCAAGCCTTGTAAACCCTTCAAAGCCTCTGACTATAAGCTCATCAAAGCCGGCAAGGGAAAGCTCCTCTGCCACGACTTCATCGTAGATGCTGTCTGACTTATCCATAACCGCGCTTGCACGAAGCCCCTGCTCCTTTGCATAGGCAACCGCAAGGGTGAGCATATCGTAGGTCACTATCTCCTTTGATGCGGGGAGGCGAGAATCCTCCTCAATTGCGGGAGATGCATAGGTCAGCCTTCCGTCGCCGTCTGTTACGACGAAGCTTACGGCGTTGCAGCCTGCGCTCTTCAGCTCATCTATCGCCAGACGGGCAGACTCCTCATCGGTGGTACCGTCAAGGCGAAGATATCCGGCAACCACGCTGCCGAGAGCCTTATCGTGAGAGACTGCAGCCTCCTCATTATTATCCTTTGAGGGAGGAGCTGCAGGGTCTTTTGTTTCTGTCAGTATTTCCGAGGTATCTCTCGGTACTGTTTCAAGCTTATTTTTGAGAAAATTACCAAGAATTATCGCAAGGACAGTTATGATAAGCGCAACGATACAAAAGAAGAGTATTCTTCTGGGCAATTTGAACTTTTTTGCCTTGTACGCACGGTATCTCTTCACTTCAATTCCTCCGACAGGTATTAGTTCTCATCCTTTTTGCCCGCATAGCTCCCGTAAGCCTCCAGGGGCTTTACTTCAAGCTTTGCTATGCGCTGTTCAAGAAGGATGTTATACTGTGCCTCATAATAGGAGGCAGTTATCTCCTCTATGCGGCGATCTATATTGCTTTCGTTCTTTTTAACTGCTAGAAAAACGGAATATCCGCTTTCGCCCTCTACAACTGCGCTGAGCTGACCCTGGGAAAGTGCGAAAACAGCATCTTCTTCTGCTTTATTCCACATACCGCGGCAAACGTACTGCTCGTCAAGGATAAGAGACTCGCCGTATTCCTTCATAAGGCTGTCGAAATCCTCGCCGCTCTGTGCCTTTTTAAGAACGGTCTCGGCAATTTCCAAAGCCTCCTCCTTAGTATGCTCGCCGCCTGTTGAGAAATAAGTATTCTCACCGATGGTGACGCTTTTTTCAAAGAGGACGATGACCTGCTTGACCGCCACAAACTCATCGGAAAGGACGGTTGCGCGCATAGCATCGTTTGTGGAAGGGTACTTGCCTGAGGACATGAGTGAGGAAAGTATCTCGTCTGCAGTCCGCTCGTGCTTCTTCAGAAATCTGAAAACGCTGTCGTTCATATAATTTTTTTCGAGAGCCTTCTTATACTCGCTCTTGGAGCC
>JAFXFQ010000053.1 GCA_017520365.1 Clostridia bacterium | reverse complement strand
TGTCTTATGACAGCCGGTGCAGTAGGTGTAGGAATCATAACAATTTTGGCAATAATAGTTTTCTCTTGTTTTCAAATAAAAGAGCTCGGAGTCGTTTGAGCAGCGAAAGGAGGGATAGGATGTACAAGCTGAAACGCTTTCATCGTATTTTGCCGCTTCAGCGCAACACTTTTCGCAAAGCTCTTCATCCCAGGGCTCAAAGATTCTCAAAGAATCGTTTTCCTCAAGGCACAGCCAACAATGCTTTTCGGGAAGAGTGATCACGTGAAGATCGGGAATTATGATCTTGGAGGGATCACCTACCCTTTGGCATCCGTACATCTCAGCCTTATTAGCAAAGAAAGCTGAGGAGAAGTCCTTGTAATTGTTATCAGTCCAGGGGATCAAGGTGCCGTTTTTGAATTGCTTGAACGCATCCTCATCATCAAGTCCCGATATTTTGTATACGAACGTGCGGGTAAGCGCATCTTCATCCGTAAAGCAGCCTGTAAACGCATTCTCTCCGGCAGGTGAGAGCACCTCGTGATAATAGAGGTTGAAGCTTCTTATGGATTTCATCGTGGGTACGTATTGTGTCGCTTCCTCTTGTATTTCTGTTACCGTAAGGCGTGAAAATGAATAAAGGACGTTGTTTTCATTATATTCAAAGAAATAATAGCCCTTATCACCGTATGAGGTTTCTATAAGATAACAATCTGTAACGGTGTTGGGGGGAGCATCTTCGCTTTCTACGACCGTTTCGTAAGGAGAGCTTTCTGCAGGTGTCTTTTCGGTCTCCTTTGTCTTTTCCTTCTTTTCTCCGCAGGAGGTGAGAGAGAAGAGTAGGAGGAGAGCGAGGGTCAGGTATACCAGTCTTTTCATAGAAATTCTCCTTTCATATTTTTGTTTACTTCTTACTAATTTTATTATATAATACCGCAGAAAAAAATCAACTGCTTTGTGTGAATTTTGGAAAAAATCAACAATTCGCAAGGTCTTTTAATATACTGTAAATCCCCCCAAGCCTTTACAAAAGGCTTGGGGGGATTTGTTAAAATATAGCTTTGTCTTGCCCGTCACCCCTTAACACCGCCGACCGAGAGACCCTCTGTCAGCTTTTTCTGAACCAGAATATATAGAATAAGGGTAGGAAGCATAACGATAACAAGTCCCGCATACATCTGACCGTACTGTGCCGCCGCGTTTTGAGCCTTCATAAGATTCATAAGCCCCACGGGAAGCGTTTTTACCCTGTCCTCTGTCAATAGCGTTATTGCAATTATATACTCGTTCCAGAATGCAAGAAAATTGAACAGTATCACCGTGATGATGGCGGGACGCGCCATAGGCGTGATTATCTGCAGCATAGTGCGAAAATGTCCCGCTCCGTCCACGTACGCCGCTTCCTCATATTCTCTCGGTAAGGCTGTGAAATACCCGGACAGCAGATATACCGTGAACGGGAGCGCCGTTGCCGCGTATACTATTGCCACAACAATATGATTGTTGAGAAACACCCTCGTGTCCAAAAGTGAATTCAGGTCTGTCAGCATAATGAATATGGGCACCACGAGATAGCTTGCATTGATAAAAAGGCCGGACATAAAAAAGCCTTTCAATAGTCCTCTGCCTCTGAATGTAAATCTGGAGAGCACGTAGGCGGCGGGAATCGCCGTGATAAGGAGAAAAATAAGGGAAAGCGCAGTCACCGTCACGGAGGAAAGAAAATAGCTTCCCATATTTGCCTTTTCCCAGGCATTCCTAAAGTTTTCGAAATGAAGGCTTGAGGGAATTGCCCAAGGGTCACCGTAGAAATCCCCGTCAGGCTTAACGGATGCTGTCATTACCCATAGAACAGGAACCATAATGGAAACGGCAATGCAGAAAAGAGCAATAATTACAAAAGCCTTCATTAAAGAAGAGAAGGAGACGGTTTTTCTCATTTTCAATCCTTTTGTTTTGTCATAAAGTTAACAAGGCCCGCAAGGGCAAAGGAAAACACGAACACTGTGCAGCCCACCGCCATACCGTAGCCGTAGGAGGAGTTGGTGTATGCTTGCTTGTACATATAGCTGAGAAGCACCTCGCTTGCACCGTCAGGACCGCCGCCCGTCATAGCTCTCACCAGAAGAAAGCTCAGATTGATGTTGCTTATAATAAAAAAGGTAAGAGTTGTACGCACGGTCTCCATTATTCCGGGCAGGGTAACGGTGAAAAAGGAACGCAAAGGTCCCGCACCCTCAATGCTTGCCGCCTCGTAAAGGCTTTCGGGTATCTGTGCCATGGAGGACATATACATTACCATATAGTAGCCCACAGCCTGCCATATCATGGCAATGGCAACAGACCAAATAACAAGGTCTCTGTCACCAAGCCACAGAATAGGATCTCTGTCGCTGAACAGAGAAATAATGCTGTTCAAAAGCCCCCGTGCAGGGTCGTATATAGCGGAAAACACAGCCGCTATCACCACTGTTGAGAGGATGTTGGGAATATAAAGAATTATCCTGAAAAAGCTTTTGCCGAAAAGCTTTCCGCGGCTAAGCGCAGCCGCGGAAAAAAGAGAGAGAACGAAGGTCACCGCCGTGACTGTGATTATCAGAAAAAACGAGTTTTTCAGCGCATCAAGAAAGCGGTCGTCTGAAAAAAGGATCCTGTAATTGTCAAATCCGACAAAGGTCTTTTCGGGAGAGTAGCCGCCCCACTTAAAAAGTGAAATGCGAAAGATAGATAAGGTAGGGTATAAAACGAAAATGCCAAGCAGAGCAGTGGCAGGCAAAAGGCAGGCGGCCACAAATGCGGTGTCTGCCTTTTTTTTGCTTTTGTTTGTCATTTTATTACTTTGCGCAGCTTTTCCGATGCTTCGGAAACTGCCCTTCGCCATTCATCTGCGGTTTTGTCACCACTAACCACGCTGTTGAAGGTCTGAAAAAGCGTGTCACCCATATTCACACCCTCAACTGCCTCAGTTGCCGCAAAGCCACCCATTACGGCAGAAGCACCCGTGTCGTATACGGAGTAGAAAAGCTTGCTTTCTCCGCTTACAAAGTCGGAGGAGTTGACGATGGGCTGTATGGCACCGTGCTTTGCGAATATCTTGGCCGCCTCGTCCGAATAAAGATAGGAAAGAAACAGCTTTGCCTCTTTTTTGTTCTCGGCATTTTTGGGTATCCAGCCTTGCTCAAAGAAGGTAAAGGAGTATCTCTCATCCTCGTCTGCAGGAAGAGCGCAAAATCCCCATTCAAAGCCCTCTGCCCTGGGTGCTTTTTCCATCTCTCCCACCACCCACGTGCCGTTAGGCATGAAAAGTGCCTTGTTGTCAAGAATGAGCTGCTGGTTCTTCAAAAAGTTGTCGCTGTTTGCGTTGGCAACGGTGGTTGGTTCGACGTACTCGGCAAGCTTTTCCATAATGCTGAAGGCACGCTCGGCTTCCGGTGTGTCCCAGATGCCCTCCTTGTAGGTCATGCAGTCATTGTAAAACTCGGGGCCGCCAACCTCTGCAAAAAGTGCATACATAAAGGAGTCAAAGTATCCCGCCGTGGGATAGGTGAAAAGATAGATACCCTCTTCTTTTGCGCGGTCTCCAAGCTCCCACATCTCCTCCCAAGTCTCGGGGACCTCCCAGCCTCTTTCTCTAAAGAGCGCCGCATTGTAGAAAAGCCCGCAGGGAGAGTAGAACATGGGGGCAAGATAGGTCTTTTGATCATTGTAAGGGTTTGTTCCCAGGGTGTCCGTAAAGCCGTCAATGAGCTTGTCCTCAACGGTAACGTCTTCGCCGGGCACCTTCATTTCGAGAACATCGGAAAGCTCCTCCAATGCCTCGTCCTTTATAAGCGTCTCCGTAAGGGCGGCCTCGCGGCCTGTTGCAAGATGAACGTAGTCCGGCCAGTCACCCGATTTCATCTTGGCACCGATAACGTCCTCAAGATTCTTTTCTGCTGTAAGGTTTATCTTTATGCCCTCGTTGGACTTTTCAAAGCTCTCGCATATCTCCCGCCACATCTCGCTGCCGTATGCTGATTCCAGAACGGCCACCTCAAGGGTCACGTCGCCGCCCTCCTCCTTGT
>JAFXFQ010000052.1 GCA_017520365.1 Clostridia bacterium | reverse complement strand
CCACTACTGGCGCCACTATGCGACCACCCTTCTCATAGACGCTGACGTGCCCCCCTTCGGCTACGAGACATATACGGTAAGCTTTGAGGACAGAGATACTCACACCTCCTTCAGAGCCGACGTCAATCCCCGCCTCCACTCCTTCGGAGACAGGGAGATAATTCTTGAAAACGAGCTCATAAGGGCTGTCTTTGAGCCTGTGAGCTACGCTCTCACCTCCGTCACGGATAAGAGAACGGGGGAAGAGATAATAAAGGGCGGCACCTTTAACCTCGCTTACGAATCCCTCAGAAGGGGCGAATCCTCCTGGGCTATCGGACAGTATATGCAGGTAAAGGATCTTTGCCGCTCCTATAAGACAAAGTTTTTGGACTTTGTGAAAAACGGTCACCAAAGCTCCGTTTCCTACGAGATATATTTTGAAAAAAGCCGAATCACCGTTACTCATACGCTGAAAAAGGGCTCCTGCGTTATCGACTGCTCTGCCCGTCTTGACTGGCTTGAAGCTGAGCTTGTCCCCGGTTCCGTGCCACAGCTCTCCTTCGCCCTGAAAACCGCAAAGGACAGCGAGCGCTTTACATACGCCGCTCCCCTCGCTCCCGTTGTCAGAGACAATACTATCCACGACATGCCCTCCTTAGGCTTTGTGCTCGGAGGCGGTGCGGCAATTCTCTGCCCCCATAAATACGGCTACAGAGGAAGCGGAGACACTCTTTCACTCACCCTTATCAGAAGCTCCTGCGATCCCGACCCGTATCCCGAGCTCGGAAGGCACGATATTTTCTTCTCCTACGGTGCCGTCAGAACAGCAGAAGAGGCTGAGGATATCCTTCTTGCTCTTCGCCATCCGCTGATCCTGCACAACGCCGCCCCCCACAAGGGTACGCTTTCGAAAAAGCACAGCTTTTTCGAAGTCAGCGGCGCCAGGGTACTCTCCGTGAAGCCCTCCGATGATAAAGAGGCAACGGTAATACGGCTGATGCCAAAAGAAGAAGAGGTAATGCTCACCTTCTGCACGGATATAAAAAGCGCGCTTCTCTGCAGTGCAGACGAAGCAAAAGCAAAAAAAGCAGATTTTGAAAACAACACCCTAAGACTTTACAGAAATGAAAAAAAGCCCGTTACCCTCAAAATCAGTCTGCAGACTGATAAATGCCGAAAAAGAGGGACAAAATAACCTTGACAAAAGAGGCTGACTCGTATAGAATAGGTGTATAGAAAAAATACTAAGTAAAGGAGAATAACAATGGCTGAAAATGAAATTTTCGAGAACGAAGAGGTTCTCGTTTATACTCTTACAGACGATGAAGGCAACGAAAACGATTTCGAGATGATCGGAAGCGTTGAGGTTGACGGTAAGACCTACTGCGCTCTCATCCCCTACACAGAGGATGAAGAGGAGCCTGAGGAGTACATCGTTCTCCGCGTTGAGAAGAGCGAAGAGAATCCCGATGAGGAGATCCTCGTTTCCATCGACGACGATGAAGAGTTTGACCGTATCGCTGATATCTTTGACGACGAGTTCGCTGATATCGACTACGATATGGCAGCAGACGAAGAATAATCTATCTGCTAAAACGCCTGCGATGTGCGTGAACGGGCATCGTAATTAAACCCACAATTGATTAAAGGAGTTCAAACCTTCGGCAGGTATGCAGGCCTCCCGCCCGTCTCTCCTTTGACAGACGGAAGCGGACGTTGGAAGCACAAAACCGTATGGTGCGAACGCCGCCTTGCTTATGCAGGGTTTTTAATTACCGCTCCAAACGGCACCGCGGGCAATATTAAAACAGAGACCGACCATTGGGGTCGGTCTCTGTTTTAATATTCTTATAAAAATCCCCGCATTGCGGGGATTTTGTTATTTATTTTTCGTATTGCAGCTGCAAACGCCGTCCTTTACCATGGGACATCCCTTTGCATCGGGGCAACCGATACACTTTCTTCCCTTTCTCTTTGAACGGATGACGTAAAACAGAGCGAGGCCGATAATTACCGCCACAGCAACAGCCGCTATAATAGTTTCTGTCATATGATCAAACCCTTACAGAGCTTTTTTTGCAAGCTCTTCCTTTGCTTTTTTATTGTTATGTACCCCAATGGCAACGATCACGCCTGCAAAGCCAAGCACTGCCGCAAATCCAAGTATTGCGGGAAGGAGTGCAAGAGACGCGGGGTCCGTTATAAGTGTACCGACCGTATAAACGGCATAGGCCACGGTATATCCAACGGCAAGCTGAAGTCCGATACCGCCCCAGAACCACTTTGCGCTCTTCATTTCGGAGTTCATGGCACCGATAGCCGCAAAGCAGGGCGGAGTGAACAGATTGAACATAAGATAAGCCAGAGCCGCTGCCTTTGTAAGGCCGAAAGCTGCCGCAACAGCGCTGTCTGCGCCCTCCACCATTGCCAGCTCCTCAGTATTGATAAGATTGGAGATGCCGTAGCACACCGCAAGGGTGCCGACCACGTTTTCCTTGGCGATAAATCCTGTGACAGCTGCCGCCGCCATCTCCCATGCGCGAACGCCGATGGGTATAAGAAGGATAGCGATGGGACCTGCAACAGTTGCAAGGATACTTGTTTCAGGAGCATCCTCCGCCACAAGCTTGAGTCCCCAGGTGAAGGATTGCATTACATAGACCACGGCGTTACAAAGAAGAATTACCGTTCCCGCCTTTACAACGTAGGACCAGCCTCTTTGGCACATTGATTTTATCGCTCTCCAAAGGCTTGGTACCTTATACTCGGGAAGCTCGATGATAAAAAACGATTTTTTATTCTTAAATCCGGTGATCTTATTTACAAGAAGGGCGCCCAGGAGGATTATCAGAATACCTACAAAGTACATAAGAGTACCAACCCAGGATGCCTCGCCGAAAAATGCGCCTGCAAAAAGACCGATAATGGGGAGCTTTGCACCGCAGGGCATAAAGGGAGCAAGCATTGCCGTTGCTCTTCTCTCACGGTCACTGCGTATAGTGCGGCAGGCCATAACACCGGGGACAGCACATCCCGTACCCACAACAAAGGGGATAACACTCTTTCCCGAAAGGCCTACCTTTTTGAAAATAGGGTCAAGCACCACGGATACTCTTGCCATATAACCGCAGTCCTCAAGAAGGGCAATGAGAAAATACATTACCATAACGAGAGGCAAAAAGCCCACAACTGCAGATACGCCTCCGATAATTCCCTCTGTAAGAAGCGCTGCCCAGAAAACGTTTGCATGGCTGAGAGAGCCTGCCACCCATTCCTTGAATGCATCGATAAGTGTGACGAGGCCGGGTATCTCCCTGCCCCCTATCTCCACGCCCTCGGCGATCCACGCACCAAGCCACGCCTGAGATATCTGAAAAACGAGAAACATCACAACTGCAAAGATGGGAATGCCTGCCCACTTGTTGGTCAGAACAGCATCTATCTTATCGTGGATATTCTTTTCGCCGGAGCTTTGGCGACGGGTCTCCACCTTTTCAACGATGGAATTTACAAAATCAAATCTTTTTCTGTCCGCAGCCTTCGCAGCCTCAAGGTCAGCGGGCGCACCGTCCTCTGCAGTATAAGGAGCCTTCTGCTCCTTTCCCTTCAGGGCAACGGCGGCACCTACCACTTCCTTGAGCCCCTCAAGCTTTGCAGATGAGGAAACGGTGGTATAAACAGGACAGCCAAGCAGCCCGGAAAGAGCTACGGTATCAATACGTGTTTCTTTTTTCTTGTTGATATCACTCTTATTGAGGGCAACAACAACGGGAACGCCCAGCTCCAGCAGCTGTGTTGTGAAGAAAAGGCTTCTTGCGATGTTGGTGGCATCCACAATATTGATGATAACGTCCGGCGCCTCTTTTTTGATATATGTGCTGGTCACGCTCTCCTCCGCCGTAAAGGGAGACATAGAATAAGCACCGGGGAGGTCAACTGCAAACAGAGTTTCCCCGCCGCTGTAAAACTTCTTTTTGATAATACCTGTTTTTTTGTCAACGGTAACACCTGCCCAGTTGCCCACCTTTTCGTTTGAGCCGGTGAGGGCATTGAACATAGTGGTCTTGCCGCTGTTGGGATTGCCTGCAAAAGCAATTCTCATAAAGATCAGTCCTTTCATCATCCCGTGATCCTTGCAAACGGGACAGGAAGAGGGGGAGGTTAGCCTCCGCTAACTCTTCAGCTTAAAAAATAACCGCAAAGCGGTATGTCAGATGCGAATGGCCCGCGCAAGATGGACGTCGATGCTGTACCGCGCATCCTTTATGGCAACGGTGAAGCCGCTTCTTCGCTTTGTTATGACCCTGATGGGCGCACCGCTGTAACAACCAAGGGAAAAGAGAAAGGAATCCATTTCGCTGTCCCCTGTGTCAATATCCTTGACGATATATTCTTTTCCTTCAATAGCTTTAGTAAGATCCATAGACACCTCGCTTTAGTTAGCCTACGCTAACTATGTGCATAGTATACCATTCGAAAAAATATTTGTCAATAATTATTTTCAATAATTTTCTGTTTTTCCTTTTTCTTTTTTTTAGTTAAAACTCCTCCCGTTTGGGAGGAGCTTTCAGGCTGTCGAAAAAGGCGCAGACCGCAAAAGTGTCAAAACAAAGACAGCCAGGTTTTAGCATTAACCGTAAAAGGTAATTCAACTAAAAATCAAAGTCATATTGAAGAAATCCCCTGATCATCAGGGGATTTCAAGCTTTTCGCCCTTTCAAGCCCTGTCGTACCTTTGTACGCCGACGGCCTTGAAATGACGAAATCTGCATCCTTTACGACAGCCTGTGCCAGACTGTCGAAAAAGGCGCAGAGCGCAAAAGTGTCAAAACAAAGACAGCCAAATCATAGCTTTATCTGTAGATAGCAAATACAACTAAAAATCGAAGTCATACAAAAGAAAGCCCCTGAAAACAGGAGCTTTCTGCTTTTTTAATATCAGCCTTCACTGAATTCGGGAAGATTGTAGCAGTAAACCGCAACAAGTATCTCGGTTCCGTCTCGCATAATTCCGAAGGTGAGTCTGTTGCCTGCCTTATGGTCGGAAATGATCTCCTCAAGCTGAGCCTTATCCGTAATGGCTGTGCCGTTGACGCTGACTATTCTGTCTCCGTACTGAAGCACGTCATCGTTATAATTCTCAACAGTCTCCATTACGTACACACCGGTCTCCTCGCTCTCGAAGTACTCAAGAGCCATTGCGCTGTCGGTGATATCCTCAAACACAACTCCGATATAAGCCTCGGTTCTCTTTTCCTCAAGCTCGATAGCATCCTGAACGTCCTCCTGAAGGCCGAGAAGGTCCTCGTTTTCGGGGAAAAGAGCAAGTGCGTTTTCTACCATCTGAGCGGCTATCTCAAGCTGTCCGCCCTCCAGATACTCTTCAACGGATGAGGTAACGCTTTCAACACAGCGCACCTCCACATCGGCACGAAGCTCTTCATAGAACTTATCGTCCTCGTCCTCAACGTTCCATTCGGAATCTGCGATGAGAGTCATTGCAGCCTCAAAGCTTTCTTCGTTACACAGAGAATCAACCTTCTCGCCGACATACTCTCTGTGATCCTCAAGAACTGTTTTAAGCTCTTTTTCAAGCTCCTTAATTGCCTTTTTAGCCTTTTCGGGGAGAGACTCTATCGCGGCACTGAGTCCGTCTGCTGCTCCCTTATAGTCGTCTGCTCCGACAAGTGTCTCCGTGTCACTAAGGATCTTTTCCAGATATGCGTCGCATATATCGTCCCAAAGCTCTTCTGCCTCGTCGATCCTTTCGTTGT
>JAFXFQ010000051.1 GCA_017520365.1 Clostridia bacterium | reverse complement strand
TATGATATGAACACGGCGGACTTTGAAGGCGATGGTAAGCTCACTGCCGCAGACTCATACTATATGAAAACGATGCTGGCCGGTAAGGTCTCCGCTGCAGAGCTCGAGGGAAGCGGAAACGTATACCGCTTTGTTATCGGCGGCTACAATATTGAGGAATTCTGCATAGTCGTTCCCGAGCACGCAACGAGGGATGATAATGCACACTACGCTGCTGAAAAAATGCAGATGTACGTAGAGATCGCAACAGGCTTTGAGCTTGATATTTGTTACGGCTACGAGAACAAAACGGCAGAGCATGCCATTGTATATAATATGGTGCCTCTGGACAGCGAGCTTGGAAGTGAGATCGGATACGAGGGTTATAAGTATGATATTACAAACGGAGACCTGAATATCTACGGTACGATGCGCGGAAATATGTATTGCACATATGATCTTCTTGAACGCCTTGGATTTGTTTTCTATGATAACGACTATACTTTCCTCTACGAAACAAGAAGAGTGGCGTTTGCAGAGGGTGAAAGCGATACCTTCGTTCCCAAGCTTATATTCAGAATGGTAACGGGCTACTTCGGTGGCAACGGATGTGAAAACCACTTCTTTGCTCAAAAGCTGAACGGAAGTCAGCTGTATCAGTCTGAGGACTCAACAAGATTGGGAACTCTTACAGGTCCCCGCTTCATCAATGCTCACTCCTTCGGCTATTATTGGAGAATGGCAACGGGTAATTATACGGATGATGATCATCTGTACGATTGTTATCTGTCCGGCGAGCAGAAGGAGGAGAGCGACTACGGAACAGGCAAGCCCTGGCAGCCCTGCGCTTCCAGCGATAAGGATTATGATATGCTTATGCTTGGCCTTGACAGAACTATCACAATGATCACCAAGGGAAGCCATCGCTTTAAATCAAATCTTGTGGCAATGTCCTTCTCCATAGCTGATAATCAGGGTGGCTACTGCACCTGCCGTAAGTGCTCTCAGAAGGCAAGAACAGAGGGCTATTCCGGCCTTTATATTGACCTTACAAACCGTGCGGCAAGAGAGATACCGACTCTTTATCCTCAGTATCCCGGCCTGCACCTTATGTCTATCATTTATGACCACACAATCCCAAAGACCGTAAGACCCGAGTCCAACGTTATCATATTCTTCTGCGGTCAGGGCTGTAATAACCACCCCATCAATTCGGGCGGATGCACAGGAAACGCTCCCCTTGTACATAAGCTCCATAACGATGCTGTTGTGGAATCCCTAAAGGCATGGACAGGCTTCTGCCATGAGTCCGGAGCAAAGATATGGTTCTGGTACTATCCTATCAGCTATCTGGTATATATGGCACCCTGTCCCAACGTTTTGAAGCTTTATTATGATTTTGATTTCATCATAAACGAGTGCGGTGTCGACGGTATGTACTTTGAGTGCGGAGGAAAAGGATACGGCTTTGAGCCCCTCAAGTCACATCTTGCCAGTGAATTTATCTATAGACCTGATATGAGTAAGGAAGAGTATGACGCAATACTTTTGGAATACCTCTATGCATACTACGGCCCGGGTTATATGGATATATATAAATACCTTGAAATGCAGAACGATGCAGGCGACCTTGAAACCTGTTATCTCAATAATTTCAATTATCCTCAGGCAATGTACGATATGAGCTACGTTGCGGAGAATTATAACGAAATGAAGGCACTTATCGTATCAGCCCTTTCAAAGACAGAGAGAGCGGATGAAAAGGAGCATCTCGAAAAGCTTCTCGTGACCTGCTATTTCACCGGTCTTTCCGCAGTACATGAAGAGTGGTACACAAACGGAGCCGATAAGGAGTCATATATGGCAGATTATGACCATATGTGCGAGCTTATTCAGAAATACGATATGCGCCCCAATACCTTCACTAACCCCGATGGAACTCCCGAGCAGTTGGATTTCTCCAATTATGAACTGAGCCCATTCGATCAGGTTGCATAAAATGAAAAGAGCAGGAGAGAAGAAGAAAATCTTCTTCTCCTGCTCTTTTTTTAACGATAAAAGCTGCAGAAAAAGCAGTTTAAGAGCTAAGAAACGCCCAAAAATCGGGCGTTTTTTATTATGGTGTTGACTAAAGTTGCTAATAATGCTACAATTACTATGTATAAATATATTGCATTGCAAGGAGAAATATTATGTACTGCATTAAATGCGGAGCACAAAATGAAGATAACAGTAAGTTCTGTACCACTTGCGGCGAATCTCTGCTGTCAATGAGTGATCCGATACCTGTAGTTGAACCTGTTACCGCAGATGAGAGTGCCTCTCTATCAGAGACAGAAAACTTTTCAAAAGTCGAATCTGTGGTAGATCCCGTAGCTTTTGCCGAGGCAGAGCTGGAGGCAGAAGCTGTGTCTTTTGAAGGCTTGGAGCCCGCTTTGGAAGACATCCCCGTTGATGAGCTTCGTTGGGACGATCTTTCTGAAGATCCCGAAGCGCTTTTGTCAAACGAGACCGTTGAACCGGTTGCTGCCGCAGAGATGCCGGAGCCTTATGCGTCAACGGTGTCCGCATACGGTGGAGACCTTGGTGTAGCTGCTTTTCCTGTGGCGGAGGATATTCCCGAGCCTATGGATGAGTATGCTGATTCTGATGGAGTTGACGGATCTGCTCCTGTTGCCGCCCCTGCCTACGTCATAGCTGAACCTGTTGATCTTTCCCCCAGAAGCGTTGGCGAGATCAGAAACGATTTTTCTGAGGCTGAAGTGCAGGGCAGAACAAAAAAGAATAAAAAGACAAAGGAGAAGGGCGAAAGGAAGAAATGGCTCCTCCCGCTTATTCTTTCCATTGTCGGTGTATTACTTGTTGCCGCTGTAGTGGTTGTTGGAATACTCACATCCTGGTTTGGCCTTGCAGCGAATAAGGACAACAAAAAGCCTGCGGTAGAAGGTCCCTTCGGTAAGCTTATCTCTTCCTTTGATGACGTTATCAATGCTGAAAGCTTTACCGTAACGATGAGCCTTTCCGGTGCTGGAAGTGAAGATATCCCCGAAACAGTTTCAAGATACTTCCTAAATGATGAGGACGTCGAGCTCACCATGATATCCTCATGCGGTGATACCGTGACCCTTTTTGAAAAGAATACTGTTTACGTTTATTCCGGTTACCGCTCAAGCATGACCGAGTACGAT
>JAFXFQ010000050.1 GCA_017520365.1 Clostridia bacterium | reverse complement strand
GAGGAGTAGTAGTATCCCGTATCTGTTTCGAAATCGGGAAGGCTGTTCATATTGAGAACCGCGCCTGCTGTTACGAATGCACCGATCATATTCTGAGGGTACATTATTATATCCGCATAGTAGGTGCCTGCTCTTGCGGCGGCCTTCACCTCTTCCAGAAGGATATCGGGCTGACGCTCGTCAAAGGTAAGGCTGATATTAAGCTTTGACTCAACAGTTTCGTTTCTCTCGACAAGGTCCTCGGAAATGATCTTCGGAGTATTTTCATCGGGCTGCAGAAGAGTCTTTGAAGTGGATACTATTCTTGCAACAGCACCGCTGTACTTATTGTTATGCTCGAAGGAATTGACGTTAAGATCTCGGTCAAATCTTTCCATTTCGTCGGTATAGTCCTTCTCTACTACGTCCAAGTCGTCGGGGACGGGCTCTGTCTCCGGCGGGGCTGTGGTGACCTCCTCCTCGGTGACCTCGGCGGTGGTCCTTGACGGCTCGTTTATGAGAAGAACTCCGCAGGAGCTCATCACAAGACTGACAGCGCAAAGCAGTGCCAAAAGCACAGCACTGCGCTTTTTTATGATCTGATAAAGCTTCATTTTTCTTTCTCCGAAAGCAGTAATTTTTTTTTGCTCATACACATATATATTACTACACCACCCTGAAAAAATCAACGATTACACAGATTTTTAACAAGTTCGGGCGGTAAAATATACCACTTTTTCCAAGGAAATATCTGTTTCTTGAATAAGTATCGGGCAAATGTTAAAATAATATCCACGGGCATCACAGAAAAAATCCACCGATGCCTGAGCGGCACTGCCGCGGAAAGGAGTTCAGTTTGAAAAAAAGCTACAAACTTCAATCATCAGTAAAAAGCGTAATTTCCTTCATCACGGCAACGGTGCTTTGCCTATGCCTTGTGCAGAATACAAAGGCACAGTACGTTCCCGAGGAGGGACAGGCAGTTGAGGAGACGATGATCTCAGAAGCGTCGATCTCGCCGAGAGCGGCCGAAAGAACGGTACGGGTATACGTTAAGGGACAAAGCTACGGCGGAAGGACGCTGTTTCTCAACTCTGTGACGTACGTGGGCTTTCGTGAGTTCTCCATGTATATGGGGGCTGCAGAGGTAACCTGGGATTCTCAGTCAAAAACAGCCAGAGCCTCGTCGGACAGCCTATCCGTCACATCAAGAAACGGCGATCTTTACATCACGGCAAACGGCAGATACTTATGGGCCCGCAGCGGCGTTATATTAAAGGGCGGCACAATGTACGTGCCTCTTCGCACCATAGCAAAGGCCTTCGGTGCCGAAGTGACCTGGAATCCCGTGGAATTTGCCGCTTACGTGAGCGCACCATCCACTCTTGAGAGCGGACAAAGCTATTACGACAGCGACAGCGTATACTGGCTTGCCCGAATCATCCACGCGGAATCCGCGGGAGAGCCTCTTCTCGGCAAGGTGGCGGTGGGAACAGTTGTCCTCAACAGAGTGAAAAGTCAGATGTACCCCGAAACCATCTACGGTGTTATCTTTGACAAGAAGAACGGCGTTCAGTTCACCCCCAGTGTTAACGGAGCTATCTACTGTACTCCGAGCGCCGACAGCATCATCGCCGCAAAGCTGTGCCTTGACGGAGCAAGCATTTCGGAGCGGGCGCTCTTCTTTGTGAACGAGGCCATTGCCGAAAGCACCTGGGTTTCGGACAACCGTCCGTATCTTATTACTGTGGGTAACCACAAGTTTTATGCTTAAAAAGGCGATTAGATTAAAAACCGTTGCATCTGCAACGGTTTTTTCTTGTAGGCAGAGGTAAATCGGAGGTTGAAGAAGAACCTTGAATTAGCTTTATATCCGCGGGGCGCACAAAACGGACGGTTATACCGTAGGGTGTGGCGGTTCCCGACACACCGTATATCTGCACAATTTGCGATAAATTTGAATTTAAAAGTTACGCTTCTTCATACAGACATATTGTTTTTTCAAATTTATCGTCTCGTTCGCGGACCGCCGGGGACGTCGGTCCCTACAGATTTTCATTCTTACCTCACCATTCAAACTTCGATTTAGCGAATATTTATTTTACGATATTTACAACATTTTTCCCTTTTTGTTCCGCCGTTTCTTTAAAACGAGCACTCATTCCCTGCTCGTTTTTGACAAAGGTAATTACATAATCACATTTTTCAATCATCCACATATTGCGTTTGATTATCGCAAATTTTGGCAAGGCATTTTCTATTCCCTCCGGAAACAATGTTCTTCCCTGATCCTCAACGCTGATTTTACTGTTCTCTGTGGGTAAATATGCGAGAACCACATAATAGCTTATATTCGGAAATTCTGTTTTTATTCTTTTCAGGCAACGGAGCACAGCAGCGTCAAACTCTCCGTGATTACCCACGTAGAATACAGTAACATTATTTTTGATCACCATCTCCCTAATTGAATTCATCAGCTCGTTTTCGATATTCGAATAAACCTTACGGTGACCGAAGAAGGTGCACGATGCCATTTTATCAATCTCCTCACAATTCGGACCAGTATAGCGGTCAATATTCAGCTCAAGTATAGCATACAATACAAGCAGTTGCAACCGATATTGGTCAAAAGGAGATTTGTATGGAACAAAAGATACGCAGAGACTTAAATATTGGATCAAATCTCAGACGACTCAGAGATAACGCAGGTCTGTCTCAGGAAAAGCTTTGTGCTCTTCTTCAGATGCGCGGCTGCGATATAGGAAGAACTACTTACGCAAAATACGAATCCGGCGAGCTCAACATTAAGGCAAGCGTTATTGTTGCGCTGAAAAAGATATATAACTGCACATATGACGATTTTTTCCAAGGACTGGATCAATGATAATACAGAAAAAGCACCCTTTAGTAGGTTGGTCTTAGGGATAATCCCAACCTACAATGAAATAGATTTGCTTGGCAAATCTGTGAAATTCGTCTTCGACGAGTGAAATAGGCTTTGCCTATGATATATTTTCTTCGAAAATATTAAGG
>JAFXFQ010000049.1 GCA_017520365.1 Clostridia bacterium | reverse complement strand
TTTGGCAGGGGCGCAAAGACTCGAACTCTGGACATGCAGTTTTGGAGACTGCCGTTCTACCAACTGAACTACACCCCTATTAGGCCGCTGTTGCGACCTTTCCTATAATATCACATTAACTTTCGTTTTGCAATATGTTTTTTGAAATTTTTTAAACTTTTTTTGCAGAAAAATAAACTTTTTTGCCTTATTTCTCCTCGGTGGGTACATACTCCACTATCGCTCTGAGGAGAGCCTTGTGTGCTTCAAGCATTTCTGTCTTTTTCTTTGAGCTCTTCGCATCAAGGGTGGAGGGCAGGCGTACGGCAAGCATTGTATTTGCGGGGATGAACCAAAGCTTTGCGTTACTCTTATAAAACTCCGTATCACCGAGGCGGATGCCGTATTCATCGGCGCCGTCGGGCACCTCATCGAATATCTCACTGAGGGGGATAAAGCCTCCCTGCTCACAGAGACCCTTATAAAGGTCGATATCAAGCATACAGAACATATGGCTGCCGCTTGTTATCTCCGCCATAAAGCGCTGATATGCAGCCGCATTTGCAGATGCATCGTAGGTATAGATGGGATAATCCGGCTGGAGCTCTCTTATCTTTTTGGACTCCTCTACCCTTCTTTCTATCTCTGCCTCGGTGAGAAAAGTATTATCGGTGAAGCTTATCTCACGGTGTCCGTCACCGTTATAGTCGCCCATTGCCGCCTCGAAGGCATCCTCAAGATTCTCATAATCGTTGCCTATGATGGGCATGGGGCCGGTATACATTATATAAACGTCGGCAGGGACGTTGAATATGAGCTGGCACAGCAGCACGATGACGATAACGGCGGCAAAAATACCGATACCCAGATGCCATTTATGAAGATACCAAAAGTTTTCAAGCTTTGATACCTTTTTCTGGGGGATGGCACTGGCGTGGGGATTCAAGTCCGCCTCGCCCTTTGCCTTCAGCACCTTGAGGACGTTGGATTCTTCTATTTCAAAGGTATCATCCACCTTAAATTCCTGAGTCTTTTTTTCTTCCATCACATAGGTCCTTTTCGTTTTTTTCTATTTTACCATCTTTCACGTATATTTTCAACCGTAATTTATAATTTAAAAATTCAGAAACATTTAAACGCCTCTCCAAACGGAGAGGCGTCGGAGAGGCGTTTCAGTATTACTTTTTCTTTTCTTCTGTTGTCTCGGGGCGGACGATATATCGATGGATATACATTCCCTTACTGTCGCTGCCCTTTTTATAGATCTGACACATATTGGCAGCCTCCTCAACGAGGAGAGATTCACTAACGCCCTCTTCTTCGTTTTCAACGAGGTACTCGGTCTTTTTGGTCTTATCGTCCTCTACCACCTCGCCGATATACTTGATATCCTCTTTTGTGATATTCTTGCTCATTCTGTTTGTATAGTAATCCAGAATAGCATCGATCTTATGATCGGGCTCTGACTTTGCGCAGGCGGAAAGAAGAGCTGTAATTGTGAGAACTGCAAGAAGCAGTGCAATGATCTTTTTCATTTGTTTCGTTCCTTTTCATTACATTAATGTATACAGTATACGGTAAAACTCACAAATTGTCAATGCTTATTTTTTGAATGCGGCCTTGATAATTGCGGGGAGCTTCATAGGTGTACCGTAGAGAAGGACGCCCATTCTGTATATTTTTGCGGAGACTGCTCCTACAAGGGCCACGCTTGCGGCAAGGATACCAATGGAGGCCGTGATCTCATACCAGGGCACCGTGCTCATTGCTATTCTTGTGAACATTGCCATAGATGAGGTGAAGGGTACAAAGGAGCATACCTTCATAAGAAGGGTATCCACAGAGTCGGTGGAAAAGGACATCATAACGATAATGAAGCCTACAACGAACATAAGAGTCACGGGCATAACGGCTGTATTGATATCCTCAAGCTTTGATGCAGTGGAGCCCACAGCACCGAACATAAATGCATAGATAAGGAAGCCCAGGATGAAGAACACCAGCATATAAACGAAGAGTGAAACGGGCATATCGAAGATAGCTGCGATTATGGGGTTGTCTCCCCAATAGCTCTTGTTGACGGAATAGAACAGAATAGCGGATCCGAATATAGCGACCAGCTGCAAAAGTCCGGCAAAGCAGGCGGAAAGCACCTTACCGAACATCATGGGAACGGGCTTTACGCTTGTGATGAGAAGCTCCATTGCACGGGAGCTTTTCTCCGTGGCAACACCCGATGCCACCATCTGCCCGTATAGGAGGATGACCATATAAAGGGCAAAGATCATGATATACGTATACCAGTAGTTATCCATCTGGTCAACGCCAAGGGCCTCAATGCTTCCCGTGGGGGTAACGGCCAGCATTGCGGCGGCCTCCTCAGCCGAGAGGCCAAGGTCTGTCATTATCTTCATCTCGTAAAGAGAGGCAAGAACGCTTTCGGCAATTGCCTCGTTGGAATCGTAAAGGGAAAGATTATTGACGTAGTAGGTATAGCTGAGGGGCCCGTCAAGAACGAAGGCGCACTCCGCCTCTCCTTCTGTGATCTGAGTTTTGATATCATCAAGGCTATCCTCGGAGAGCTTTACGTCATATCCCGAAAAGGCGGCAAAAAAGCTCTGGAAAAGAGCCTCGCTTCCCTCCCCCTCTGCCTTTATGAGCATAACGGGGAGCCCTGTACGGTCAAGGTCGGTCTCGACTTCGTTTTCGCCGACACTTTGCTCAGTATCCGAAAGCTCATTCTCAGGCTCTTTGTCAAAAAACGCCTCCTTGACACGGGGAAAGAACATTACAACGGCAATGGCAAGCACAAGAAAGAGGGTAATGCCCACGAAGGTCTTATTTTTCAGAAAGCTCTTGAACTCAAAGCTGAATATGGTTGCAAACTGCTTCATTATTCTTCCTCCTCTGAGTCGCCTGCGTATTTTACGAAAATATCATTGAGAGACGGCTCGTAAACGCTGACGCCCTCTATATCGTAGCTCTCGGCGAGCCTGCACATAAACTCTCTTTTATCCTCGGGCCGGTCCATTCTGATAATGACGGTATCCCGCTCCTCGCCGCATATCCTGTGGGCAAAATCTCTTTTCAGCGCCTCGGGGTGCTGTGTTTTAACTACCAGCCTGTCACGGACATAGCTTCTCTTCAGGGCGGCAATATCACCCGAAACGGCGATCCTTCCATCCTTGAGGATAGCGATGGAGTCGCAGAACTCCTCGATATAGTTCATCTGGTGGCTTGAAAAAAGGACGATCTTGCCCTTTTAGATAAGATCGCGGACAATGCTTATCAAAAGCA
>JAFXFQ010000048.1 GCA_017520365.1 Clostridia bacterium | reverse complement strand
TCGATAAAGTTATCGACAAGCTGGCTCAGGCTGTCGTAAAGGATGCAGATTTCGTCATTTCAAGGCCGTCGGCGTACAAAGGTACGACAGGGCTTGAAAGGGCGAAAAGCTTGAAATCCCCTGATAATCAGGGGATTTCTTTAATATAACTTTGGTTTTTTGTTGAATTACCTTTTACGGTTAAAGCTAAAACTTGGCTGTCTTTGTTTTGACACTTTTGCGGTCTGCGCCTTTTTCGACAGTTTGAAGGCTGTTGCGGTTGCAACAGCCCTGATTTTTTGTCCTTTAATCTCCCGATTAATCCGGGGCGGAAAAACGGCGGCGTGACGATAATAAGGGCAAGCTATAAGCTGTCCTAATGAAATCCTTGCCTTTGTTTTATCCCAAATCTTGACAGATCAGAGCTAAAATGCTAAACTAATTACAGATATTTATTAGAAAGCAGGAGAATCGCTATGATAGTTATCGATCCCGTAAAAAAGCACGGTGAGGTGCACAGATATCCCTCAGAGCATAATTGCTTCAGATATAATGCGTGGCCCACTGTTTGTAAGGATGACAGAGGTGTCCTTTATGCAACAGCATCAGGACTCAGACTTTCCCACGTTGACCCTTGCGGTAAAAACATTATGTGGGTGAGCTTTAATGACGGTGAAAGCTGGACTCCACCTGTTATCGTAAATGACTCTAACTTTGATGACCGTGATACGGGAATCCTCTATCTCGGCAATGGCAAAATGCTGATGTCCTGGTTTACCAGCGTTTATGAGAATCACCTTGACCATATGCAGGAGCAGGATTGGATGCACCCCTCCGATAAGGCAATGATCAGCGGCTGGAGCGGTTATTGGAAAACGCTCCCACCTGAGAAGGCTAAGGAGGAGTGGGGAAGCTTCGTTAAGCTTTCCGATGACTACGGCGTGACCTGGAGCGAGAATATCAGGGTCCCTGTAACCAGCCCCCACGGTCCCTGTGTTGCAAAGGACGGAACTATATATTACCTTGGTAAAACTATGACGGAGGAGCACCCTTACGGTCCCGACGTTGAGTGTTGGAAGAGTATAGACGGCGGAAGAACATGGGATTTCTGCGGTAAGGTTCCCGATTTTGAAGACCTTGCCCCCAATCAGGTTCATGAGCCCCATATCATCGAGCTGCCCGGCGGCCGACTTCTCGGTGCTATCCGCGTCAACGGAAGAGCAGAGGCTCCTGTTGATTCCACTTATCTCACATATTCGGACGACAAGGGTCAAACTTGGACAGTACCTAAATGCATCGGCATCGACGGAATGCCCCCTCATTTTATGATCCACTCCTCAGGAGCACTTATTCTCAGCTATAGCTGCCGAAATTGGGAGACTATGTCCGAGCGTGCCGTGGTCAGTTATGATAACGGTGAGACGTGGAGCGAGGATTACGTTCTCGATGATAGGATCAACAGAGACAAGCAGCACGATATGGGCTATCCTGCTACGGTAGAGCTTTCCGACGGCTCACTGCTTACCCTTTATTATCAGGCACTTCCCGACGATTGGCATACAAGCATTCTATATACGAAATGGAGCTTAAATAAATGAAAATTATCAGACCTGAGGCTGAGCACGGTATAGTGCATAGATATACAAACGATCATAATCCCTTTAAGTATAACGCATGGCCTTCACTTGCCGTTGGCGATAACGGCTGGATGTATGCTGTTGCATCAGGCCTTCGTATGTCCCATGTCGACCACGCAGGCAAGAATATTATGTGGGTGAGTTTCAATCAGGGTAAAACGTGGACTCCCCCCATCGTCGTTTACGATTCCAGAATAGATGACCGTGACCCCGGTATACTTAACCTTGGCGGCGGCAAAATGCTTATGTCCTGGTATACGGATAATTACGATAATTACCTTGATCATATGCAGGAGCAGACATGGCTCAACCCCGGCGATAAGGCAATGATGAACGGCTGGAGCAAGTATTGGCATACCCTCACCGATGAGGAGTATAACGAGGAAAAGGGCTCATATGTAAGCGTTTCCAAGGATAACGGCGTGACCTGGGGCAAAAGAGTACGACTTAACGTCCACTCACCTCATGGCCCCTGCCGCTGTAAGGACGGTACCCTTGTTTATATGGGTAAGAGATTCGAGCCCGATTATGCCTATGATAACGATTTTGTTTGCTATACAAGCATAGACGACGGCGAGACGTGGGAGTATGCAGGTCAGGTCCCAATGGGTGAGGACTGTGACTATGGCCAGATGTATGAGGCTCATCAGATAGAGCTGCCGAGCGGAAGAATTCTCGGTGGTATCCGTGTAAACGGCAGAAAGGATGCCCCCGGCGATTCCGTATACGTTACGTATTCAGATGATAAGGGTAAAACGTGGAGCACACCTAAATGCATAGGCGTTGACGGAATGCCTCCTCATTTTATGGTGCATTCCTCAGGCGCCGTAATTTGCAGCTACTCCTGCCGTACCTGGGGTCAGATCTCCGAAAGAGCAGTGGTAAGCTACGACGGCGGCGAGACGTGGGAGGAGGATTATGTCCTGAACGATAATATCAACTACGAGGGCCAGCGTGATATGGGCTATCCCGCAACAGTTGAGCTGCCGGACGGATCTCTTTATACCATCTATTATCAGGCACTCCCCGAGGACTGGCATACAAGTATCCTCTGGACAAAGTGGAAGCTGAATAAGTGATCTCTTTAAAACCGCAGGGGAAACCCTGCGGTTTTTGGAAAGTATTGTAATATGGAAAAACGAAAAGAGATACGTCTTAAAAAATACGATTACAGTTCTTGCGGTGGTTATTTCCTTACGATATGTACGCAAGAAAGACGAAATTATTTTTGGTGCAATGTAGGGCGACCAATGGTCGCCTCTGCAATGATCGGGTAGTGCACCAAATGAAATTTATGGTCTGTTTTTCTGATTAACTGAATAACCCAATAGTCAAAAGCACAAAATATGGTATATGTGTTTTGTTGGAAATCACGATATTGGAAATATATTGAAAAAATCGCAAAAAAAACTTGAAATCATTGATTTGTTACTATAAAATAGAAATATAACTATGCAATTTTCACAAGTAAGTTATTAAAAAAATTATATTAACGGAGGACTAATCCCATGGTAAACGGAAAAGTAAGAGTTGGTATCATCGGCTGCGGCGGTATCGCTAACGGAAAGCACCTTCCCGGCCTCAAGACTGTACCCGAGGTAGAGATGGTTGCATTCTGCGATATCATCGTTGAAAGAGCAGAAGCGGCATGCAAGGCTTACGGTACTGCAGACGCAAAGTTCTATGAGAACTATAAGGACCTTCTTGCAGATGAGTCTATTGACGTAGTTCACGTATGTACTCCCAACATCTCCCACAGCTTTATCACAGTTGATGCTCTTGAGGCAGGCAAGCACGTAATGTGCGAGAAGCCCATGGCTATCAACTCCGCAGAGGCTCTCAAGATGCTTGAGGCTGCTAAGAGAACAGGCAAGAAGCTCTCTATCGGTTATCAGAACCGTCAGAGACCCGATTCTCTCTATCTTAAGGATATTTGTGACCGCGGTGACCTCGGCGAGATCTACTATGCAAAGGCACACGCTATTCGTCGTCGTTTCGTTCCCACCTGGGGCGTATTTCTTAAGGAAGAGGAGCAGGGTGGCGGTCCCCTCATCGATATCGGAACACACGCTCTCGACCTCACTCTCTGGACAATGAACAACTATAAGCCCAAGTACTGTGTAGGTACAACTTATCATAAGTTCCGCTACCAGACACAGACAGCAAATGCTTGCGGCGACTGGAATCCCGACGAGTTCACAGTTGAGGACTCTGCGTTCGGCTTCGTTGTAATGGAAAACGGTGCTACCATCGTTCTCGAGTCCGCATGGGCTCTCAACTCTCTTGACGTAAGAGAGGCAAAGACAACTCTCTGCGGTACCCAGGGTGGTGCGGATATGGTAAACGGTCTCCGTATCAACGGCGTTGATAACAACAGAATGTTCGTAAAGAACATTGACCTTGATGTCGGCGGCGTAGACTTCTACTCCGGTAACGCAGGCGGTGCTCCTCACGAGAGAGAAGCATATCAGTGGATCCATTGCATCATCGACGATACAGATCCCCTTGTACTTCCCGAGCAGGCATATGTTGTAACTCAGATCCTTGAGGGTATCTACGAGTCTGCAAAGACAGGTAAGGCAGTTTATTTTAACTAAGTCGGGAGTATCTGCCAAGTAAAAACGACAGATAATACTGCTTTTATCAACTAATTAATAATTAATTCAGCACCCGTGTGCCTTCTGGTACACGGGTGTGTCCATTTTGAAAGGTTTTTAATGTTATGAAACTTTGCGTACTTGCAAATCTTTATGCAAATCTCTCCCTTGAAGATACCCTTGCAAAGCTCAAGGGTCTCGGCGTTCAGGCAGTAGAGATCGGTGCAGGCGGCTTTCCCGGTAAGGCTCATTGCGACCCTGAAAGGCTCCTCGCAGACGAGGCGGCTCTTAAGGAGTGGCTCGGCCTTTTTGAAAAATACGATATTGAGCTTGCGGCTCTCGCTTGCCACGGTAACCCCGTTCACCCCGATAAAGCTATCGCTGAGTCCTTCCATAAGGACTTCATAAACGCTGTTCTCCTCGCTGAGAAGGTTGGCGTTGATACAGTTATCACATTCTCCGGATGCCCCGGTGGCTCTCCCGAGGATAAGACTCCCAACTGGGCAACCTGCGCATGGCCCGATGACTTCCTCGGAGTTCTTGATTATCAGTGGAACCAGGTCCTCATTCCTTACTGGAAGGAGACTGCAGCATTTGCAGAGGCTCACGGTGTTAAGAAGATCGCATTTGAGATGCACCCCGGCTTCTGTGTATATAACCCCGAAACACTTATGAAGCTGAGAAACGCAGTTGGTCCCACCCTCGGTGCAAACTTTGACCCCTCCCACCTCGTATGGCAGGGAATCGACCCCGTTGCAGCTATCCGTTACCTCGGCGATGCTATCTATCACTTCCACGCAAAGGATACAAAGATCGACGATATCAATACATCTGTAAACGGTGTTCTTGATACAAAGCACTACGGCGACGAACTTAACCGCGCATGGGTATTCCGTGCAGTAGGTTACGGTCACGACCAGAAGTGGTGGAAGGATATCTGCTCCGCCCTCCGTCTTGTAGGCTACGATAAGGTTATGTCCATCGAGCACGAGGACTCCCTTGTG
>JAFXFQ010000047.1 GCA_017520365.1 Clostridia bacterium | reverse complement strand
GTTGTATATATATTCGGCGAATGAGGATTCCTCAAAATATTTCTCAAGGGAGATGGAAAGGTGCTCGCTTGCGGAGGAGGAACTTAAAAAATAGGTGTCTCCGCTCCTGATTATATCGTACAAAGGTCGAAAGAAAGACCAGATAAGAGGTGCCATGGCAGAAAGGCTTCCGGGCACGAGACCTTTTATGATACAACAATAAGCAATGGCGGCGAAGGAAAAACCGAAAAGACAAATAGTTAAAACTGAAGCGGATAGGGGGAGAAACGGGCCGTAAAGATGTCTGCAAATAATGCATACGATAGTATATACCAAGGGAAAAAAGAAAAATAATATATCACGCCAACGGTGTTTTTTGATTTTTGTTGTTTCCATAGTTTTGAAGCTCCGTTACTTATATATGATGTAATAATACCACAAATTTTCCATTTAGTCAATGATGTTTGGAATGTAGAAGATAGCAAAGGTATGAGTGGCTGAGACATGCCGACAAACGGAGCTTGTATGTGACTAGAGTATTGATGTGGCGGTAGGATGTGGCTATTTTCGATGTACTCCCAAAAACTAGCAAGCTCATTTTTTGGGAGCCCCTGCGATATACTGCATATTTACATCATAACCAATGGGTGATTGGGTGCAAATGATTTCAAGTTTGGGTATCAAGCAGATGCCGATTAATGGATTTGACTTTGGAATTCGTGATGCAAAAGGCGCTTCGTCCCTTACGAGGTGCGATTTTTGAAAAATCGAGTAATACTTTAATATATCCCTTTTAAAAGTTCTCTGGATTGAAGATGAAGGAAAAGACGATTGAGTATCGTTTTTTCAACAACTTGTCAATAAAGAGGTCGACAAAAAAGCCAAACCGAGAGGTTTGGCTTTTTTGCTATTTTTCGATAATGTTTCTGATTGCCTGCATTTTCAGGTCAAGCTGATTTGATATTTCGGCGCACTCCAAAAGCTCATCGTGAGTTTTTGCAAGGATCTCATCGGAGAGGTGCTTTTTATATCTCATTCGATGCTCAAGCTTTGCCCAGGAGTTCATATTGATGGTACGGAGCTGTACCTCTGCACGAACAAGCCGTTTATCGTCGCACAGAAAGATCGGTACCTCGACGATAAGGTGGAGGCTTCTGTAGCCGTTGGGCTTCGGATGCTTTATGTAGTCCTTTATCTCAATGAGCTTTACGTCATCCTGGGAGATGAGGCAATATGCCAGCATGTGGATATCGTCTATGAAGGAGCAGACAACGCGGACTCCCGCCACGTCGTTAAGGCTGTTCCATATTGCATCGGTGGTAAGGGGCAGACCCTTGCGCTCCAGCTTTTCCTTTATGCTTTCAAAGGATTTCAGCCTTGTTTTGATGCTCTCGATAGGATTTCTCTCGTGCTGGAGAGAAAACTGCTCATTGAGAACCTTGAATTTTGCCTCTATTTCGTGCATGGCGCATTTGTAGTAGGACATCAGCGTTTGCATCTCATTCATAAAGGCTTTTATATCCTCAGGTTGATTTTCCAAAAGAAAATCGGCTATTTTATCTTTAAATGCTTTATGATCCATTAATTGCCTGCGATCCTCCTTTTTAAGATGTTGGAGTCCATTCCGGTGATCTTAGTATCGCCGTCAATGTCACCTGCCAGCATCTGATCGTCCGTAGCCTGTATCTGTCCGCTGACGATTCTGCGAAGAATGTTTGAGTCAATTGCGCTCACCTTGCCGTCGCCGTCAAGGTCGCCTTCTTTGACAGCGGAGGGGAGCTTTTCTCCAACGAACATGAATCTGTATTCGTTGCCTACCTGAGAGTAGGAAATGGAGAGGGGCTTTGTAAGGTCAAAGCCCAGGTCCTCAGCGATATATGCACCTTGGGAGGTTATGACCGATAAAACGTGATCGAGATCGCTTGCATTGATATACATTTTGCCAACGCCGTTTCTGTCAAATACGGAGGCGATCTTTTCGGCTGAGCTTTTGCTGTCCATAACGGACTCTGTGTATCTGTTGAAATAATAAAGGTCACTGCTTTGGCAATCGGGAAGGCCGTATGCGGGAACGGTGATGCTGTGATCCGCTCTTATCTGATTTGTTGTCATGCCGAAATAATTGTGGTAAACGTCGGTTGCGTTGCCAAGCTTTTGGCCCGTGGGGTCATCCCATGTAAGGTCGATATGACAGTATCTGCCGTCAAGGCTTACGATGTTCCAGCCGTGTGCCTCGCCGCCTGCCGAGCCTGTAACGATAAATGCCTGCACTCCAACAAGCCTCAAAAGATACTGATAGGAGAGGGCATAGCCCTGGCACACGGCCTGACCTTCAACAAGGGCTCCGTAGATATTTCTGCAGTTTTCGGTAAAGGTATATTCTATTCGAAGGGCGAGAACGTCGTGGATGCGAACAGCCTTTTCATAGTCGCTCATGCCGTCCTTGATTCCTGCTGAGTAGATAATGTTGTTTGCCTTGCTCTCGACCTGCTTCACGGTCTTTGAAAGCTCGGCGCCGGAGAGTTTACCGAGGGCATTGTAGTTGGGAACGGCGGAGGTAAAGTAGGAGCCGTTATCGTAATAATAAAAATTACAATCACACCAGAACTGGCTTTGGGGATCGCACTCGTATGCCGAGAGCACCATAAGAAACTCATTTTTTGTAGGCTTCAGGTCTGAAAGGTTTGTGGATGCCGCTCTGTTTTCAACGCAATCGTATATTCTGTCATACGCCGTAACGTAGGTGCTTCCTCGGCTCATTGCCGAAAGAGCGCTTCTGCCGTAAAACGAGTCATATCCAAGCTCTGCCGCCTCAGCTCGGACGGGAACAAGGGATACTATCAGAACAAGGGTGATAATAAAAGAAACTATGCGCTTTGATAATGCTTTCATTTTATTTCGTGTCCTTTCAAAGTTTTATTCATGCCAACCGTCGATATTACCTCGCTCAAGTGCTCCGAAGAGGCGGCGGTAAAGTCCGCGGTGCTTGTGATCAAATTCGTAGAGATACTGCTTCATATTCTCTCTTTCCGTGTGCTCGTCCTCGGGACAGGGGCTTTTTTCCACGGGGAGAGAGATTCTTTTTGCAAAGTGCTTTATCATTTTCTCCTCAGTCATAACGAGGGGCCGGATAAGGATAAGCTCCTTTTTTGAAAGGAGGGTGACGGGTGAAAAGGAGCCGACTCTGCCCTCAAAAAACAGATTGAGCATAAAGGTCTCCACCACGTCGTCAAAATGGTGGCCGAGAGCTACCTTATTGCATCCTGCTTCCTTTGCGCAATCGTGGAGTATTCCGCGGCGCATTCTGGAGCAGAGAGAGCAGGGGTTTGATTCCTTCCTGACGTCAAAGATTATGTGGGCAAGCTCCGTTTCCTTAACTATGTATTCAACGCCGATCTCATCGCAAAGTGCACGAATCTCGGCGTGGGTGGCCTTGGGTGAGGGGGCGGTCTCGCAGGTGTGGAAGCCCATATCCACGGTAACGGCCACTATATCGAAGGAGCGGGGCAGAAACTTTTTCAATTCCGCAAGGGCAAGGAGCAGGACAAGAGAATCCTTACCGCCTGAAACCCCGACACAGATTCGGTCTCCCTCTTCTATCATTTCATATTTTTCAACCGCAAGACGGACGCGGCTGAGTATTTTTTGAATTTCTTTCATGTCTTTCTCCGTTTTCGGGCATATACTGTATCGAGAACTAAAGGAGGTTTATTATGGCAAAAATTTATATAGATCAAGGGCATAATCCGCAAAATCCAAACGCAGGCGCCGAGGCAAACGGCTATCGGGAACAGGATCTTGTTTATACCATAGGTGTGGAAACGGCGGCTCTTCTGAGAGAGGCAGGGCAGGAAGTACGGCTTTCGAGGCCGACTCCCGATACTCAGCTTGGCACCTCCAATGCGTCATCCCTGGCCGCAAGGGTCAATGAGGCAAATGCATGGGGTGCTGATCTTTTTGTAAGCCTTCATGCAAACGCTTCGTCTCTTGAAAGCGCCGAGGGCAGTGAGGCATACGTATTCAGAAGAGGAGGGGTGGCAGAGGCACTTGCTGAGGATATCCTGAGAGAGCTCTCTTTTTCAACCGGAATCGGGTCGAGAGGCGTTTTCGTCCGTCCCACACTGTACGTTCTGAGAAGAACACAGATGCCTGCAACCCTTATCGAGCTTGGATTTATAACCAATCCCGCAGAGGCTGCATTGATGGCGAATGAGCCGTTTCTATATGCCTCCGGGGTGGCAAACGGCATACTTGATTATTTGTTCGGTTCCTGAGACTCCTCTCTGTAAACGGGTAGTTCAAACCAGAATGTGCTTCCCACACCAACGGTGCTGGAAACACCGAAGGGGGCGCTGTGGAGGATAAGGGCGCTTTTGAC
>JAFXFQ010000046.1 GCA_017520365.1 Clostridia bacterium | reverse complement strand
CGCGATCTTCGTCGAACGCGGTATGAACGTTGCGGCGGCGGAAGAATACATCGAATCGCTGCTCTGCGCAGAGTCGCGCGCCGAGGAAATCCGCAGCAAACCTCCGAAAAGCGAACAGCGCCATAAACTCATCATCAAAGACATCCGTATCTTCTACAATTCCATCGATCACGCCGTCGACATCATCAAAAAAAGCGGGATTCCGGTGGAATCCACGCGAAAAGAGACCGACCACGGTACCCTGATCTCCATCCTCCTGCCGAAAGCGGTCTGAAAACAGCTAAGAACTAAAAGTGAATAGTGAATAGCTGTCCGCACCATCCGTCAGCCGGCTGAACAAAAAATCTGTCCCGCGGTCAGCCCATATCTGCGCAACCCTTATACCGGAACAAACGTATCGAGAGTATTCTGGCCTCGGAAAGCCCCAACCGCTTTACAGCTCTCAGCCGTCTTTCTCCCGCAACAAGCTCGTACACCCCCTCCGATCCCTCGGGCTGCCTCACGCACAGCGGCTGGATAAGTCCGTGGGTACGAATGCTGTCCGAAAGGCGAAGTATTGCCTCATCCGTAAAGCATTTTCTCGGTTGGCAGGGATTTGGCACGATATTGTCAACCTTTACCTTAAATACCCCCGTTTCACTTTCTTTTTTTTCGCTCTTTTCCTTTGATTCCCATTTGAAATCCATTATTAACCATTCCTTTCTTACATTTCCTTTGCAGATGAATGATACCACAAAGGCCGTGAGAGTATGGCAAAATTTTAGGCGACTTTTATATATCTTTTTGATGCTTTATAAAATAAAAAAACCGCTTCAGATGACTAAAGCGGTTTTTTTGATATCTGTGAAAAATTACGGGGATACAGGGAGGGTGTTTTCGAATCCTTTCTGTATATGAGGATAAACCTCGCATCATCAAGGTCAGGGAGGGTATAAGGCACCTTTTTGACGAAGGTTGCGCCCAGCTTTTTGGCCGCGCTCTCCGCCTCCTTCATCTCCTCGTCTGCCGCCGCGCCCTTCATGGAAACGAAGTAGCCGCCAAGCTTCAGAAAGGGGACACAAAGCTCCATAAGCACGTTTAGCCTTGCCACAGCTCTTGCACTGACAAGCTCAAAGCTCGCTGCCATGCCCTCGCGAGCCGCCTCCTCTGCTCTTTTATTTACTGCATTGAAATTACCGATTTTTGCAAGAGAGGCGGTGTCGTTCATATAGACAGTTTTCTTTGCGGTAGCATCCATTGCGGTAACGTTTACGAAAGGAAGCACTGCCGCTATGGGAAGGGATGGGAAGCCTGCTCCGCTGCCAACGTCCAGAAGGGTTGCTCCCTCTCCCGCCAGCGCTCTTACGCATTCAGCCGCAAACAGGCAGTCTATGATATGCTTTCTCAGCACCTCCTCAGGGTCGGTGATGGCGGTAAGATTGAACTGCTTTGACTTTTGGTCAAGCTGAGAGCATATGGTATATATCTTATCCTCATTTCCGCTGCAAAGGTGAGAAAGCCCCGCCTTTTCACAAAGAGCGGTAAGTCTTGATTTGAATTCATTTACTTCGTATATCATATTCACCTCAGAACACCTTACCGGTGAGGGAAATTATCAGCTTCAGGTTATCGTTGGCGCCTTCCTTCGGGCCATATGCCGCCTTGTTTCTGCGAATAGCGCCGCATTTCTGGCATTTATGGATAATGATATATCCCTTTTTAGGGTCGGGCAGGGCAGAAACAGGCTCCATAAGGCCTTTACAATCGCTGGCACGGTCACCGGGGTTTTCATCAAGGTGGCGGCTCCAAAGGCAATAGGGGCAATGATTTCTTGATGTGTAGCCGAGCGGCTCCACATCCTTACCGCAATGTCCGCAGACAAAGCCCGAATCGTTTTTAGTAAATCTTTTGTTTTCCATAATACCTCAATTTATTGCGTATACTCCGTGAGAGCGGAGGAAATAATATACTTGTATCAAAAAGCTGCAAAGAAAGGATTTCCAAATATGAAAAAGCTTTATACTGCCGTTATATGCATAACCTTGCTTTCTCTTCTCCTCTGCCAGGTTGCTGTTGCCGCCGAAAGCGATCTTTCCGACGTGGGCAGTGATGCCGTAAGCGACGGAGAAAGTATGCTGGAGGAGGCTGCGACGGACATAAAGGATATGGTTGACGGCTCTGAGGGCTTTCTTGACCCTGAAAATGGGGAGCCCGAGGCCGAGGAGGATGGCATTGTTGACGATGACAAGGATGACAAAAACGACAGGGTGACCGACAAAGCTGACAGTGAGAACTCCACAGACCGCGCTGACGGCACCACCGATTCTGACAGAGCAGATGAATCCACAGGCGTCATCGAAGGGATGGAGCTTGAGGAAAACGGTATCAATCCCTGGGCTATAGCAATTGCCGTTATCGTCATTATTTCCGTTCTCGTTCTTATTTTCATCCTCATTCCCAAGAGAAGATAAGCTTATTTTCCAACACAGAAGCGGGCGAATATTCGGGATACTATATCCTCGGTAACACCTCTGCCGTCAATGAGAGAAAGCTCGGAAAGGGCGCTCTCGCAAAGGGTGCAGACCGCATCTGCAGGGTCTCCGAAAACAAGTGCATCACGGGCGTCGGTGAGCAGGGCGATAACGCTTTCCACCGCCGCCTTGTGGCGTGCTTCCCAAATAACAGCATCGGAGGATAGGGATATCTTATCCTCATTAAAGAGAGCGCCGATCGCCTCAAAAAGGTCGTCCTCGCCCTCGCCGTGCTTTGCGGACATAATAACGGTCTTATCGTTTACCCGTTCTATCTCACTACATACCTTAAAGGTCTCTGTATCAGATTTGTTTATAACTGCGATCCTTGCCGCAGAAAGGGTGGAAAGCTCGCCCAGCAGCTCCCTCTCGTCGTCGTTAAGCTCACGGGAGCCGTCAAACACGGAAATGACCAGCTGAGCCTTATGCATTGCATCCCTTGCGCGGTCAACGCCGATGCTCTCCACAACGTTGTCTGCCTCTCTGATACCTGCTGTATCTGCAAGGCGAAGAGTTATGCCGCCCGCATCAACGGTTTCCCAAAGTGTATCACGGGTTGTACCTGCCACGTCTGTTACGATGGCCTTTTCCTCTTTGCAGAGAAGGTTATAAAGGGTACTTTTTCCGCAATTGGGGGAGCCGCATATAACAGTAACCACGCCGTCAGCCACGGCGCTTCCCGTTTTATACGTTCTGAGAAGAGCATTAAGCGCAGCAATATTATCAGCAAGCACACCCTCTATCTGCTCCTCTCCCTCGTTCCCGATATCCTCGTCGGGATAATCGATCACGGCATAAAGAGCGGAAAGAACATCAAGAAGAGAATTTCTGATCCCCTCTGTCTTTTCTCTGAGAGAGCCTCTGAGCGCGTTTGAGGCAAGGCGGCGGCGGCTGTCTGTATCTGCATCGATCAATCTGCCTACAGCCTCTGCCTCGGAAAGGGTCAGCCTTCCGTTGACGAAGGCACGGCGGGTAAACTCACCTGCATCCGCAGGGGTGGCACCTGCCTTGAAAACAGCCTCAAGAACAGCCTTCGTTACGGCGGTGCCGCCGTGGCAGCTTATCTCTGCCGAAGCCTCTCCCGTAAAGGAAGCGCCCTCTGAAAAAAACACGGCAATACCGGTATCCACCGTCTCTTCTCCGTTTACAACAGTGCCGAAAACGGCTCTTCTGGGAGCTTCAACAGGGCTTTTTTTCGCCACGAAGCATCTGTTCAGTATTTCTGCACTTTTTTCGCCGCTTATACGGATAACGGCAATGCCGCCCTTGCCCGCAGGCGTTGAAACAGCCGCAACGGTTTCTCCGATCATACACTTCTCCTTTCGATCATTTCCGTTTCCGCCGAAGAGGAAACGTTCCTTCGATCTTCGCTTTTCTCTAAACTTATAACTTAAAAAACGGGGGATGAAGCATCCCCCGCTTTTTTACTCAGCGTCCACGTCTACTGCGATGTCTGCAACGGCATCAACTGCAGAGAGAAGCTCTGCAGATGCAGTATCATCCTGCACGGGAGCCCTTTCTGCGTTTCTGTTTCTTCCGTCGTGACGGCGGCGGCGCTGAATCTTATCCGCACCCTCGTAGCAAACTACGATCTTGCGGTTCTCATCGCTGCCGACAGAATGAGTAGATACGTTTTCAATATCCTGGATCTCGGAGTGGATGATTCTTCTCTCGAAGGGATTCATAGGCTCGAGAACGATATTTCGCTTATATTTCACAGCCTTCTGTGCTGTTCTTCTTGCAAGGGCACGGAGAGTTTCCTCTCTCTTTGCGCGGTAATCCTCAATATCAACGATGATCTTAACGAACTCCTTGGAGCCGGAGCCGCCCTTGCGGTGAGCACAGAGGTTTACGAGATACTGGATAGCATCAAGAGTCTCACCGTGATGACCGATGAGGATACCTGCACCCTCTCCGACGATCTCGATATGGGGATATGTGTTTCCGCCAACGCCGGAGGGCTCGCTGCCTGCGAACTTAGCCTCGGCATTGATACCCATATCGCGAAGGAGTGTGTTTGCAAAGGTAAGAGCGCACTCAAGCTCCTTATCGGTGACCTCGATCACCTTGGGCTCCTTGATTACGGGTGCCTTCTTTTCAGGCTTCTTTTCCTCTGCTGCGGGTACGGATGCGGGAGCAGGAGCGGGACGCTTTTCTCTCTTTTCACGTCTCTCTCTCTTCTCGCGGTGGGGCTTTTCGGCTTTCTTTTCTTCAGCCTTGGGCTCCTCTGCCTTTGCGTGCCTTGCAGCCTCATCGCCGCCGCCCTTATTTGTTGTTACGCCGAGGCCCTTGATGGAGGCAACGATACCGGAAAGGTCCGTGTCCTCATCGTCCTCTACGTCATTGATTATAACCTTGATCTTTGCAGGAGATGCGCCGATACCGAAGATGCCGCGTCTGGGCATTTCGAGAATATCGTACTGAACGTTATCTCCGTTATATTTGGACTGCGCCTCGGCCATAGCCTCTTCAAGCGTCTTGCCCTGAATGATTATTTCTTCTGCCATAAATACTCCGTTCTGCCGTTCGGCAGATATTTATTTTAATACCGCAAGTATTACAAAAGCAGCCGCCGCCGCTTTTATTTTGTCTTTTTCTTGTACTCTGTTCCGCGATCGTCCTTCATTACGGGCGCATCTGCGGGGTCAACGCCCTCGGCAAGCTTTGCCTCTTCCTTTTTAACGGGAAGAGGAGCGGGAGTGTCATCCTCATCGATATGATGAAGTGATCTCTTAACGGTACCGTCTGCGTTATAGGCATATTTGCCTACATTGCCGCCCTTTTCGTTCTTTTTCTTCTGCTGCTTTTCGCTCTTACCTGCAAATTCCTTTTCTGCCTTCTTATAATCCTCCTCGGTAAACTTGGGAAGGGGCATAAATACGGACAGAAGGAACTGCTGGAGAGTGGATACAATGGAACGGTAGATCCAGTAAACACCTACGGCTGCGGGAAGACTGAATGCGATGGATGCGGAAAGGAGGGGCATGGAATACATCATGACCTTCATGGAGCAGTTATCCTGCTGCTGTTGCATGGTGGGGTCCTGATAGGTGAACTTTCTGGAAAGCTTTGTGCTGAGGATCATTGTTACAACGATAAGCACGGGTACGAAGATAAGAGGCCAGAGCTCCTTGAAGCTCTCAGCGCTGGGCATGGGAGGCTGAAGGGAAAAGTCAAGTCCGAACGCATTGTAGCTGGGGAAGAACTGTGACATTCCCTTGAGCTCGTTAACAACATCTCCTGCATCACCTGTCAGCATATCCAGCTTACCGTCTCTCACAAGGTTGATGATCTCGGTCTGTGCAAGTCGGCTGCTCTTTGTAAGCTCTGTAAGAGCCTTCTGAGAAAGCAGACTGCTTGCAGGGTCTGTGGTGCTGCAATAAGGGAGTATAGCCTTGATAAGAGTATTGATCTTATCATTTGTAAGCATAAACATATTCTGCAGGGGAGATACGATAACGTTATAAAGAGACATGATGATGGGGAGCTGAATGAACATGGGGAGACAGCCGGAAAGG
>JAFXFQ010000045.1 GCA_017520365.1 Clostridia bacterium | reverse complement strand
TCAAGATATGCTTCAAAAGCGTAGTGAAAAATATCAGCACTTTTATAGGCATACACCACGTCATCAAAATCGTCGGATATTTCGTCGGGAAAAAAGCTTTCTATGATCTTTTTCGGTGTCTCATTGTCGTAATTACCTTTAATTTTACCGTAGTCCTTTATGTCTGTTGTCTCATATGGAAATGCGGGAATGATGAACAGGTACACAATCATTGTTATACTTATAATCAGAAATGCTGACAGTATCAAAATTACAGCAATGAGAAGCTGTTTGCTGGTTTTCATTATTAATTCCTCCGTTCTGATTATTTCTGTTCTCTATCACAATATATAAAATAATCTATGACAGATGAGATGGGGAAAAACAAACGATACCAGTTTAACATTATATTTGTAGGAATTCCGTGGTCATCATCGTAGATTGTTCTACCTATATCTAAATTTCCGCTCCTTTCCATAACTTTTTCTGCACCTTTTAATAATGAATCTGGTACATCCAGATGAGTAATTATTTCAGCGATACTATAGGCCAAATTATGAAGTGCCCATTCGAAGACGACACCAGTAGTAGTCCCCATAATCTCATTACCTCGATGAGAGTTTATGTAATTGTACATTGTAAAGATATTTGTAATTCTGTATGAGTTTTCTATCCTTACAGTTCCATCGTCATTACATATATATGAAGTTCCATATATTTCGTCGTAATCAACACCAATGGTTTCATCCGCAACAGACTCTTTTCCCGTTTTAATATATTCATTGTACATATCAGCATTCGGTACGATTATAATCGGAATTAAACCGGAAGAATCTGCATATTTAACCGGATTATTATTACAATACGCGAACATATTGTAACCCATGAGGCCTGTATCTGTCGAAACAAGCGCATCCGCATTAAGGAACCTGCCAACCTCTGGGTCGTAGTAACGGCTGCGGAGATAGTAAAATCCCGTCTCCTCGTCGTACATGTAACCTCTGTAGCGGAAGGGGTTGAGGTGTGCCACGTGAGTAGCGGAGGTGATAGTACTTCCGTCGGCGTAGGTCACGTCAATAACGTTGCCCCACGCAACTTATGTGTTTTTAAGTCAGGGCGGCGGCGTGCGCCGCCCTTTGTCTGTTATTCATCTGTTTTGAGGGAAGGAAAACGTCCCCGTCTTGTTATCCATTAAAACGCATGGGTTCATTGCCGTAGTCCTCGGCAACGGTTGCGCTCACCAGCCTGTAACCGTAAGTAAAATCGCCAATTTCAAATGTATATGTGATTTTGTGAGTCAGGCACAGCGTCGCTGAATCAGCAAAAAAGCAAACATCCACTTCTACCAAATTGTCCGATACTTCATGAATATCAACGATTCTGTGAACAACGCCAACACCAAACTGTTTTACGCTATCTGTTAGGCTGTATATACCGTCAACTATCTCGAAATACTTTTCATCGGGCACAAAATCCTTAATACCGAAGAACTCCTCCACTCTCTGTGTTAACATCTCTTGGGTGGTTCCCGTTCCTGTAAGGACATTCTCCATCTGCATAATGAAGTAAGGAGCGAAAATTTCAAACCTTTCCTCGTATAGTGTTGGGGCTGAATCTTCAAATCCCATTACGGCGGAAGGGATAATGTTCATGATGACTGCAAGTCGGGCGTGCTTTTCGCTAAATATTGCATCATCATATGAGTGCCAGCTCACGGGAGCATTATCAATGAAATAATTATAAGTTCCCACAGGGAAAGCAGGATAGTCACTTTCACATACAGTAAAGCTGAAATCAAGGGAAAATGTTGGCTTGTCTGCCCTTTGTATTTTAAAATCAGAGATTTTTACAGTTTCAAATCCCGAAAGCAATGACAGATCCACATTGCAGTAGCTTGCGAGAAAATCTGTGTTTCCCTCAATAAACGCCGCTATAGCATTATAATGACCTTTTTCGGAAATGTAAGCATTTTGAGCTGCAAGTTTTAATTCGTCAATTGTGGTGATTACGGAAGCATCGTCATCCAACTCTTTATCGTCTTCCGCTTCTATGCTGTCTGTGTTTTGCGATGACTCGGGGCCTTGTGTTGTGGTTATGTTGCTGTCGGTGGCGGTATTGTTATTTTCTGCTTGCTTCTGTGGGGAGCAGGCCAAAGCAGATATTATTATAGCAATGAATAATATAATCAGCACTGATTTTTTCATAATACACCTCGTTAGTTTCAATAAAACAGGGTATCGTTTACTCGGTATGCATTATAACGTTCTTCAATATCAAGGCTCGCACACGCCGTTGAACTGAGCAATTTAGGGAAAGGGTGGCGGCGCACCGCCGCCCTTTGTCAGTTATGAATCTATTTTGCGGGAAGAAAAGGAACCGGTCCCTGTTGTGCAGTCCTCACTAAGCTATTTCAATTACCATCTCGTCAACATCTATTTTGATCTGAGCCCCCATCCAGGCTATAAGGCCTCTTGCGGAAGCATCGTCAATCACAACCTCTCCCGTGACGACAGCTCTGAAATAGTAGGTTGCTCCCGGCGGGCGGGGAAGTCCAAAATCAGGTTTGGATATATCCATCTCATAGACGTCATCGCCGTGGGTAAATGTTACTGTAGTGTCATCCTTCCACGTCACCTGAGCACCTAATTCTCTCATAATTGTTATCAGAGGGAGCTCTGCGCTCTCGTACTCAGTTATAAGGCGCACAAAATTACCCGAGGGAATCTCTTTGCCGTTGACGATCAACCGACAATTGTCGGGCGGATCAACTTTGTCGGAAGGAATAAACCCGGTTTTCTCGGATTGTTCAAAGGACAAGTATGTATAGCCGTTCTCGTTCAATTCAACGGTGAAGGTACAATACCATCCGCGTGAGGCTGTGGGATCAAGGGAATACGTCAGATCAACGGAAAATTCGTATATATTTTTTTCGATGTAATTTTTCTTATAAATTTTAGCATCGAAATTAAATGATCCCAAGTGTCGGGAGAACTCATAGCAATCTGTTTCTGCGTTGTAGCAGTCTGTGGCTTCGGGGTTGGGCACTGTGTTGAACCTTTTAGTCAGAAAATCATGTACTATTTCGGACGGGATTGAAAAGTCCATTGTATCTTCATCGTAATACTGTATTGCTACCTCAGAAAGCGTTCTCTCGTCAAAGCTGAAGCATCCGTCAAAGGTGTAGTAGTTTATGATCTCTTCAAATGGAACCGTGTCGCCTTTTTCAAATTCATAAGAGCAGGTGGAGATATAATTTTTAGTGATTTTCAGCATAAGTATATCACTGAGCATATATGGCTCGTCGCCCACGGGTGTAGGAGGAGCGAGGTCAGGCTCAGCGGTCTCCGGGACCGGTTCTGTTTCCTGTTCTGATTCAGCTTCAGCTTTTGAACTGTCGTTTGTTATGTCAGATGTGTCAGGCTGCTTTTGATCTTGACCTGAGTTTCCCGTACATGATGAAAGAAGAATCATTAGAACTATCATTACACATATTAATTTTTTTGCCATAATATTTACCCCCTAAAGAAATCAAACGGATCAACATGGTAACCATCGTAATCGTCTTCGCCACGTGATCCCCAGTAAAAAGGAAATTCTCTCATTTCAAAATGAAGATGCGGTCCGTCAGTCTTGCCGGTCATTCCAACATAACCAATAGTATCTCCCGCAATAATTACAGTTCCAACATCCCAGTCAATATAAGTTTCTTCTTGTAGGTGGGCATATACGGTAATGTACTCTTGTCCATCTATTATTGACTTAATAACTACATTTTTACCATAGGATTTGTGCTCTTCGCACTCAATAACTGTGCCGGTGAATGCTGCATGCACAGGAGTACCTATTGGAGCTTCTATGTCTCTTGCACCATGAAACTCATCACTATTCTCATAATCCGGATAATCATCCTTGAAAGTTCCGCCTTCAATTGGCATTACTCTTGCAGATAGTTTTTTTGTGATTTCATATACATATTCTATAAACATTGGATATCTAAGAGGACCAAACGCGACTGAAAAAGCACCGGAGAAATCCCCATTGGGATCAACGAACATCACCGGATTATTATTACAATACGCGAACATATTGAATCCATCAATTCCCCGGCCCGTAGATACAAGTCCATCCGCGTTAAGGAATCTGCCGACCTCGGGGTCGTAGTAGCGTGAGCGGAGGTAATAGAACCCCGTCTCCTCGTCGTACATATAACCTCTGTAGCGGAAGGGGTTGAGGTGTGCCACGTGGGTTGCGGAGGTTATGGTGCTGCCGTCGGCGTAGGTCACGTCAATGATATTGCCCCAAGCATCGTAAACGTACTTTGCAACCACAGCTCCCGTGTAGTCAAGGATGGCTACAACGTCGCCCTGAATATTCTTTACAAAATAGTATACGGAATTATTAACGTAAATACCTGCAACGGAGCCGTTTTCGTCGTAGAAGTAGGAAATGAGATATTCCGTGCCGTTAACGTTGGTAAGCTCACCAACGTACTGACCGTCTATGACGTAATACTTTGTAGTCTTACCGCCGCCTGTTTTTGTGATTCTCAGGCCGTCGGCGTTGTAGGTATAGCTATAGCCGCCAACGCTTGCAAGCTGACGTCCGTACTGCCACGTGAGAGTTTCGCCGTTTATCCAGTTCAAGGGATTGCCGATGGTATCATAGGTGATGACGGTGTCGTTATAGGCGGTCATTGCATCGGCCAAAGAACCGTGACCGTAAGAGTAGGTCACCTTGGTATAGCTGTCCCAATCCGCCTGAGTGATCTGAGTTTTTGCCTTATACGGGCCGCTTATGTGCTTGAGGATATTGCCCCTCGGATCATAGGTCAGCTTGCCCGACTTATTTGACACCTGATCGTAATATTCGATCAGTCTGTTATGTTTGTCATATACGTACTCTATGGTCTTATTTCCTACGACCTCTTTTGTGATATTTCCGTTAGCATCATAGGTATAGGTATGGGTCGTGCCTGCAAAGTCGGTCATTGAGTGGACAAGAGGAGTTGTGAAGGTGGTATCGTCCGCTCTCTGCTTGTAGGTATAGCTCTCAGCGGCAGTTCTTTCCGTGAGATTGACCGTTCTGCCCGTTACTCTGCCCAGATCGTCATAGGTATAGGTGAAGGTGCGGCTGCCCATGGTGACCTTATAGAGTGCATCGGGCATCTCGCCCTTTGATGCATCACCGTAGGTATACTCATAAAGGAGAGTTTTCAGCCTGTCGCCGTTTTCATCGAAAAGGGACTGAGTGATGATCTCAACTGTGCCCTTGCCGTCCGTATACTTTACGGATTGATGGGCCTGCATCACGCCGTTTTGGTCGTAGACTCCAACGCCGTTAATGCGGCTTGCAAGGTCGTATTCATACACCGTTCTCTGACCGATGATGCGGTCAAATACGCCGCAGAGGTTGCCGCAGGGGTCGTAGAGATACTGGATATACTTTGTGCTGTCGCCGTTGTATATCTTCTTTACTATCCTGTCAAGGCTGTCGTACTCAAAGGTGACGTAGATATTAGAGTTCGCGTCGCCGTAGGTCTGCTTTGTGAGAAGCTGACCGTCATAGCTGTAGGTGGCAAGGGTAGCAAAGCTTGTGCCCTTGCCTGCCTTGACAGCAGTTCTTCTGCCGAAGGCGTCATACTCAAAGGTGTATTTCAAGGCTCCGCCGTTAACGGAGATAGTCTTGAGAAGGTCGTTCTCGTAGGTATACTCCGCAACTGCATCCTCGCTTTCCACCTTCACGGTGCGGCCCATTGCGTCGTAGGTATAATAGGTCACAACGCCATTGGGGTCGGTGGCGGTGGCAACGAGGCCTCTTTGGTTGTAGGTGTAGGATATGCTGTTGCCTGCGGCATCTGTGGTGGAGATAAGTCTCAGACCGTCGGCGCCGTAGTCGGCGGTGGTCTTCATTTTGTCTGCGCCGCTTGCGGTGCTGACGATATACCACTTGAAGGCGGGGTCGTTCTCATCATATTCACCTGCCGTTACGGTATAGCTGTTACTGCCCGAATAGTGGAGGTTATCCGTCTGACAGAGATATTCTTCATATCCGCTCTGTCCCGTTGCGATTCGGAAGGTGCCGTCGCCGTTGGGGTAGAACGCAAGCTTGAAGGGCACGTTGGGGACGTACGAGGAGTTATACGTTACCGTGTCGATCTTGACACCGCCGCTTGCGGATACGGAAAGGCCGAGAGACGTATCGCTCAGGCTTCTGACGGAATAAACGTAGCCGGAAAGGTACTTCAATTGCCACATTTGCGCTGAAGTATACCCAAAGCTTTTTGCATAAACGGTGCTCTGCGCGCTAAGCTCGTTAGGTTCAAGAACGCGGCCGTTCTTTGCGTTTACGATATAGCAGTTTACCTGCTCGCCCGACGTTCTTTCAAGGGCCGGGATATACTCCACGTCGTTTATCAGCATGGAGGTGGCATCTCCGGAGCCGTTGTATGCAAAGCTGATCTTTTGACCGGAGTTGGAAACTGCATACTGCATGTTATGCGTGGTGTCGCTGTATGCATACATATAACGGCTGCCCGTGGGAGAAACGCTCTGTGTGAGGGCATCGTCCTGATATGCAAACTTAGCCTCAGTTTCTGCCGCATCCGTGGAGGAGACAACGTTTCCGTTTTCGTCGTAAACGTAGCTTTGGCCGTAGTTTTCCTTATACAGGAAGGGGGTTGCAACGGAGGCACTTCCCGTGTTGTAGGCATATACGAAGGCGTATTCTATCTTGGTATAATTGCCGGGGGCAATTATCTTGTCGGTGATGAATTGCCAGCCCTCGCATCCTCCGTTGAACTGCACTTCAAAGGTGTCGCCCACCTTGGTATCTCCGTTATAGAAGGTGACGTGAAGGCCGAACTCGGGGCGGCCCTTTTTGTGCTCGTATCCGCTTTCGGATGAGCTCATGAGTCTTTCTACGGGCACGGAGTTTGCTTTTGCCCATGCACCCGCGATAAACACGTCGTTTTCGGCTCCGCTGATATTCACGGTCTGCTTCAGGATCTTGACTGCGGAGGGGTCTCCCGCAACGGAGGCGACGTATTTCAAGCCTGAGGGCGCGGTGCCGTCCTTGTAAGACGTACTGAACCCGTCGGAATACTGCCAACCGCTGAGAGAGCTCGAAAGAGATGCGTTGTTCAGTTGGTTGAAGCTTCCCGCTCCTCCGGAAACGTTATGCTCAAGCTGTATGTCATCAACGTATACTGTGCCGAATGTATCTGAGGGGAAATATACGCCTGCGCGGATCTTCGTATCTCCCGATACTACCGTGACGGATACCTGCAGGCGGATCCATTCGCCTGCGGTCGTATATGTGATACGGTTTGAACTGTTGGAGGTGCGGTAGCCGTTGGAATTGTAAATATTGGCTGCAAGATACGTACCCTTACCGTCAAGGCTCACGCCCTTTGTATTTATATATGCCGAAAGGGTATATATGCCGGTGGTAAGTCCGGTGACGTCCTGATAAACGTATCTGTCAGAGGTGCAGGTGTCGGCTTTGGTCAGCTTCATACTGCCTGCGCCGGTGTTGCTGTGGCCGCTTTCAAATCCTTTGGTGATTCCCGTTGCAGAATTGGCAACGGCAAAGCCGTTTACATCGGAGGAAGTATTAATACCTCCGTTCGTTATCCTGTTTTCGGAGGCGTACACGGTCTTGGAGGTGAGAAGAAGCTTGTTCTCCTTGCCTTCATCGACGCCCGTACCGCCCGGTGCGCCGAATTCATAGCTCTGACCGATGGATGAGGTGTGATCGACTATGCCGACGGTATGGCCGTAGCCGTTGAACTGCAGGGTGGTGTATCTGCCCTCCACATCCATGATCTTCGTTGAATTGTGGCTGTAATTGAACACGTACTGTTCAAGAATACTGCCCGACGTTCCCCATTGCAGGGCTATGACTCTTTTGGAGGGGCCGTTGATGTAGTGGATATTTGTTTGATGACCTCTGCCGTCGTTCACCCTCGAGAGATAATATGCTCCGCCCAACAAAGTATAAGTAAATGAGGTGCTTATATTGTCCTCGTATATGATGCCGTTGAGGGTTCTGTTGGTTGATGACATAAAGTCAAGAACTGCGAAGTTACCCTCAGGGCTTCTGACGGTGATATCTCCCGAGGCGCTGTCCAACGTAAAAGCGGTATTTCGGGTGGCAGTGCTCATTTTGGAGCCTTCCTCGATACGAACGATACGGTTTTTCGAGCTGTCTGAGCCTGAACCTTCTTCGTATACCACTCTGTTGTAGTTTCCGTTGGGGTCTGTGATCTTTATGAGTCTGCCGTAAAAGTCGAACTGATATTCTGTGTGACCCTTTGTTTCGATTTTATAGTAGTAACCCGTAACTGCACCGTCAGCCGTGGTCAGGGTAAGACCGAGACCGTCCTCGTCGCGGTGCTCGTTTCCTTCTTCTTTCAGGTAATGCCGTGTGCCGTCGCTGTCAATAAAGCAATACCTGTAGTTGACGGCCTCAGCCCCGGGTATCTCAAAGCTGAGATTGCAGGCGGATATCTTCATGTGGTAGTTGGTGCGCCAGGAGCCCATTCCTGCCGTTCCGTTATCCATACTGTTGACGCTGTATATTAGAGAAACGGAAACGGGCATATTGTTTCCCGTAGACGAAACGACGTCCTGAACGGAAACAAGGTTGCCGTTGTAGTTGTTTACCGCAACAACGCCGCTTCTTCCGGCTTCCATGGAGGTAAAGGACCAGTAGTCCTCGATTCCCTTGGAATCACGGTATACGTACACGAAGCGGGGACAAAGTGCGTTTCCGTTTTGATCAGTCTGACCCACGTTAGTACTGTCAAAGAATCGGGCATAGCTTTCTGAATTTCCAAGCCCTGCGCCGCGAAGCGCAATTCCGTAATTGGTGCTTGTTCCATCCAGCCATTTTTGTGCGGCTTCTGTGATCTCGAATCTATACACATCGTTTTCCAACGAGGAATCATTATAGTATATATAATCAAGAACGTTACTATAGTCAGCTCTGCCGTTATCTCCAAGCGCTATGGGGGAGTTTTCCATAACGTCCGACGTATTCCAGTCGGAGGTTATCATATACGCGTCTATCTGCATATCGGAAGCACAGGTAGAAAAACCGCCCGTAAAGCTGTAAAGATAAAGATATGCGTGAACGATACCCGTAGTGGCAGTGAGGGCAGAGGGAAGCTGTGAGTAGAGCATTGCCTGAACCTCGGGGGTGGCACCTGTTGCAGAATCATAGCGGTTTCCGACCTTCAAATAGTTGAGTTCTCCGGTGTTGCCCAGGTTTCCTATGCTTGAAGCGAACACACCGGTAGTATCTTTGACGGTGTAAAAGCTGCTGTCGGTAACGGGGGGATCGATGGTGATAGGATAAACTCTTGCCGCACTTGCAAGCCATTTTTTATCGGGAGAGAGCTTATATGTATAAGTTCCGTCGCCGTTGTCGGTAAGGGTAACGGTGATATCCGTGCTCTCGGCTCCGATACTGTCAAACATGAAGGGGGCCGCTATTTTGAGTTGTTCTGTGCCTTCACAGTCCACGAGAGATACGGAGCTGTCCTCGTTAAGAACAGGAACAAGAGCTCCCGTATCAAGGGTAAAAGAGAAGTTTTTTAAGGCAGAGGAACGGCGGTTCAAAACGATCTCTTCCTTCAAAACCGTACCTGAAATGCTGTAATTCAGGTCGATCCCGTTCATAATGGAATCGTATTTTACAAAAGAAGCGGCACCGGGCGCTGCCATCATAAGAGAAGAGTGCTCAGCAACGGCATCTGAAAGCTCAATGTCAAGAACCTTTGCCCCGGACTTTTCCTTTGAATAGATTTCTTCAAATTTTTCGTCGGTGAGCACCTCGGCCAAAACCGTTTCGCTGAGAAGCGCCAGCCTTTCGCTGTCAACGGATGCCTCAAAGGTCTCGGCTTTTATTTCTTCAACGGCGGAGAGAGTGAATGAAATGCTGTTGTCTCCTGAAGAGAACACGACCTTGCTATCCTCTCCGATGGTTTCGGGAACGCGGAGAGAAACAGGACCGGCCTTTGTTTCGAAGTAACGTTCTCCGTCAACGGTGGTCTCTTCAAAACGGTAGTCTATCTCTTTCATCACACCGTTTTCTTCGTAGTGTACCTGTGTGGGGTATACTGCCGCGGTGTACGAGCCGTCGCTCATTCTGAAAACTTTTGTATCAGGAGTTCTTTCGTCGATCATTTCGCCGAGAATGAATGGATAATTCCCGGCAGCTTCCCCGGGCAAAGCATCTGAAACGACCGTTTCTCCGGTGATAGCTTCCAAGGCTTCAGCCTCGGAGCCGATCATGCCGGCAATAACCGCAAGCGGAATACTTTGTATCAATACTGCAATACAAAGTACTGCCGCAAGCAACGACAGACTTTTTTTCATAACAAAACCTCCTTAAACTTAATGCTGTATGCATCCGCGTTAAAGCGCAATGCTCCTCTATGAATATTATACATAAACATTTTATCGAAGTCAATGCAGGTTGTTGAGTTTCAACAACATATATACAAAAATGAGGAAGGAAAACGGATTTCCTTACTGCCCGTTCCAAAAAGCTCTTTGTAAATAATAGCCTATTGCAACACACGGTGAAATGGTGTATAATAATAATATATTATACGTGATTTCGGAGAATTTTATGGAAAAGGCTCTGCAAATGAATAATGATGCACTTGCAAAGGCACTTTTGGAGGCTCTTCTCAAGGAAAAGCTTACCGTTGCCTTTGCCGAGTCCTGCACGGGCGGAATTTGTCAGGCGAGGGTAACAGCTCTCCCCGGCTCCTCTGCTGCAGTGGAGGGTGGCGTTGTTTCCTATTCCAATAACGTAAAGAAAAGCGTCCTTGGTGTAAAGGAAGAGACTCTTTCGGCCTTCGGTGCGGTCTCTGTGGAGACGGCACGGGAGATGGCAGAGGGGGTTCGCCGTATAACGGGAGCTGACATCGCAGTATCAGTAACCGGAATCGCAGGCCCCGGCGGCGGAAGTGATGAAAAGCCGGTGGGCACAGTTTGCTTCGGAGTAAGCCTTGGAGAAGGTGTCTTTGCGGAGAGAGTACAGTTTGAAAGCACCCTGTCAAGGGCCGAAATAAGGTCTCTTGCCTCCGATCACGCACTGAGCCTCGCCCTGAAGGCATCAAAGAGGGAGGTTTGTAATAATGCTTGAAAATATTAGATCCCCCAAGGATATCAAGGGCTTAAAGGATAATGAGGTTCAAGCTCTCACCGCCGAGGTGCGTGATACCATCATCAATACCGTTTCCAAAAACGGAGGCCACCTTGCATCAAATCTGGGCATCGTGGAGGCAACCGTTGCTCTTCATCGCGTTTTCAATTCCCCTGAGGATACGATAATATTTGACGTTGGCCATCAGTGCTATGCGCACAAGCTCTTAACAGGCAGATACGAGGAGTTTTCCACCTTGCGCACCCTGGGCGGCACCTCCGGCTTTACCACGAGAGGCGAGAGTGAGCACGACGTGCTCACCGCAGGCCACTCGGGAAGTGCTCTTCCCATAGCTCTCGGAATTGCGAGAGCAAACGCTCTTGCAGGGAAAAAGGATGCTTTTGTTGTAGTGGTTATCGGAGACGGCTCCTTCACCAACGGTATGGTTTACGAAACTCTCAACAACTGCGATGAGGACCTTAATCTTATCATCGTTCTTAATGATAACGAGATGTCCATCTCCCAGAACGTGGGCGGTATGTCAAAATACTTCAACCGCCTTCGCAACTCCAGAAGATATTTTAAATTCAAAAAGGGAATCCAATCCTTTTTTCAAAGGATACCCCTTGTCGGCAAAGGACTTGTCCGCTGTGCCTATAAGACCAAGGAATTCTGGAAGCGCCAGCTCCTTCATACCAATATGTTTGAAAATATGGGTCTTTACTATCTCGGTCCCGCAGACGGAAACAATGAGAAAAAGATGGAGTTTCTCTTTGAGGAGGCAAAATCCAAGGAGCGTATCACCCTTATCCATATGATAACAAAAAAGGGCAAGGGCTATGCCCCTGCCGAAAACATGCCCGACCTTTATCATTTTGCAGGCAGCTTTGAGCCTGAAAAGGGTGCCGAGGCGAAGAATGAAGAGAGCTTTTCCACCGTGTTTGGTGCAGAGCTTTGTGCCCTCGCAGAGGAGAATGAGTCTGTGGTCGCCATTACCGCCGCTATGGACAAGGGTACGGGACTTACAGGCTTTAAGGCCGCGTATCCGGAGAGATTTTTTGACGTTGGCATCGCAGAGGAGTGCACAGTCACCTTTGCGGGCGGACTTGCCATCGGCGGTAAGACTCCCGTTTGCGCTATCTACTCCACGTTTCTGCAACGCTCCTATGACCAGATCCTTGAGGATATCGCTCTTCAGGGGGTCCACGCAGTTATTGCCGTTGACCGTGCCGGCCTTGTTCCCGGAGACGGAGTGACCCATCAGGGCGTGTATGATATACCCCTCCTTTCAACCGTTCCCGGAATGACTCTCTACTCGCCGGAAACCTTTGAGGAAACGAGAGCTTGCCTGAGAAAAAGTGTAAACGGCAGCGGACTTTTTGCCATCCGTTATCCGAAGGGCGGGGAAAAGCAGTATGACAGAAGTGCATATGCTCCCGTAGGCGACGGCATCCTTGCAGACAGCAGAGAAAGCGCAGATATAGTCATCATTTCCTATTCTGCCGTCACAGCCGAGGCCCATAAGGCCAAAACGCTCCTTTCGGCAAAATATAAAACCAAGTCCGTAAAGCTATTAAAGCTGTTTCCCCTTGATAAGGAGGCTGTTCTTTCCGCCTGTCGCGGCGCAAAGATGGTCTGCATTCTGGAGGAATGCTCAAAAAGAGGCGGTATGGGCGAGACTGTTGCAGCCCTTCTCTGCGAGGCTGGTGTCAGAGCTAAGGTCTTGATCATTGCTGTCGAAGGATTTTTGACCCACGGCACGGTGGACGAGCTTCGTGCCCTTTTGGGAATGACAGGCGAGGCTGTTTTTGAGAAAATCGACAGCGCAATGCAAGGATGATGATACTATTGTGTCAAATAACTCCCAAAAACCGCTCTTTGCAGAGCGGTTTTTGCAATTTTGCTATTGACATTATGCAAGATATTGGCTATAATTGCAAAAGTGACATCCTAAAGAAAGGAATTTCATACAATGGTAGATAATGACAGATTTACACAGTTTAACGATATAAACGGTGAGCGCGACGGAAGAGTTGAGTTTTCAGAGACCACCAACCTTATAGAGCAGTCCGTATATCACTATTCTCTTCAGGAAAGAGAGACCCCATACCTTTATCGCCAGCTTTACAGCTACGATGAGGTGCCCCGCGTGTCCTTTAACCACAGATATGTGCCCATCAATATGCCCAAGGATATATGGATCACAGATACTACCTTCCGCGACGGCCAGCAGGCAGGCGCCCCCTTTACCGTTCAGCAGATAGTTGATCTTTATAAGCTTATGCACAAGCTTGGCGGCCCCAACGGTCTGATCCGCCAGAGTGAATTTTTCCTCTATTCCGAAAAGGACAGAGAGGCTGTCAAGAAATGTATGGAGCTTGGCTACGAGTTCCCCGAAATAACAAGCTGGATACGTGCATCCACAGAGGACTTCAAGCTGGTCAAGAGCCTTGGCATCAAGGAAACTGGCGTGCTGGTCTCCTGCTCCGACTATCACATATATAATAAGATGGGTCTCACCCGTAAGGGTGCAATGGACAAGTATCTTGGAGTTATCCGTGAGGTGCTTGAAATGGGCATCCGCCCCAGATGCCACTTCGAGGATATTACAAGAGCCGACTTTTACGGCTTTGTTCTTCCCTTTGCAGAGGCTCTTCGCGAGCTTGGCGTAGAGTACGGCATTCCCGTAAAGATCCGTGCCTGCGATACAATGGGCTATGGCGTCACCTATCAGGGTGCGGCACTCCCCCGAAGCGTTCCCGGAATAATCTACGGTCTCAACCACTATGCAGGCATTGACTCCTCAATGCTTGAGTGGCACGGTCACAATGATTTCTATAAGGTAGTGACTAATGCATCCACAGCATGGCTCTACGGTGCGTCAAGCGTAAACTGTACCCTTTTGGGCATTGGCGAGAGAACGGGCAACTGTCCTCTTGAGGCCATGTGTATGGAGTACGCATCCCTGAAGGGCACCCGTAACGGTATGGACCTTTCCGTTATAACAGAGATCGCCAAGTATTTTGAAAATGATATGGGGTATCACATCCCTCCCAGAACGCCCTTTGTTGGCCGCGACTTTAACGTCACGAGAGCGGGAATCCACGCAGACGGACTTCAGAAGGACCCTGAGATCTATAATATCTTCAACACGGAGGATATTCTGGGCAGACCTGCCGCTGTTGCCATAGATGCCCACAGCGGACTTGCAGGGGTGGCTTACTGGATCAACAGCCGCCTTGCGGATAAGGGCTGCAAGGAAAAGCTCCTGAAGAGAAGTGAGGAGGTTGCGGCAGTGAAGGCGCTTGTTGACAAAGCATACGCCGACGGACGATGCACCTCTCTCAGCGACAGTGAGCTTTGCGAGATGGTGAGAACTGCTATCCCCAGGCTTTCCGAATATTTCAGCTGAGCGCCGAGCGCCAAAACGGCAGAGGATCAAGAAAACGATAGCTTTTCAAGCATTTTGCGCAAGGGAAAAAGCTCTTGCTTGACTTTTTTGCACTTTTTTGTAAAAAAGTAAATTTACTATTGCATTTTTATTTTGGTTGTGATACAATAACTAAGCGTCCGTGTAAATAGGACTATGTACGTTATTTATTGATTCAAAATAAAGGAGAAATTCAAAATGACAACAGCGTTGCTTATAATCGGTATTATCCTTCTGTTATTTGCACTTTTCCTTATCGTAGCTGTTCTTATGCAGCAGGGTAAGGCTCATAACCTCTCCGGCGCTATCGCCGGCGGCGCAGAGACCTTCTTTGGAAAGTCCAAGGCAAGCAGCATCAATAAGAAGCTTTCCATCCTCACCACAGTGGTTGCTATCGTATTCGTAGTGCTCGTTTGCGTAGTATACGTTCTTCAGCCTAACAGCCAGAAGTTCGACTGGAGCATGCTCAATCCCTTCTCCAGCGGTGCTTCT